>JALYMS010000190.1 GCA_030773535.1 Actinomycetota bacterium
GTCTCGTTCCGCCGGTTGAAGGCGGCCAGCTGGATGGTGTTCGAGATCAGCAGCAGCGCCGCCAGCGCCTGGACCACCGCCACGGCGATCGTCGCGTTCCGGGCGCCGTTGAGCAGGCTGAACAGCCGGTCGAGGAAGTCACCCTCGTCACGGACCTGGTCGACGCCGCTCTGCCCGTTCGGGAACTCGGCGGCGATCACCTCGTAGCGCTCGGGGTTGACCATCTCGACGCGGAAGCTCTCCGGCAGGGCGTCGGGCGGGGTGTTCTCGACGAGCTCGGGCTGCTGGCTGAACTGCTGCTTGAAGCGCTCGTAGGCCTCGTCCTTGGACTCGTACAGGAAGGCCTTCACCTCAGGCGACCCGTTCAGCCGCGCCTCGATGTCGGCGCGCTGCTCGTCGGTGACGTCGTCGGCCAGGAAGATGGAGACCTGCACCTTGTCGTAGTAGATCTCCTTCATGTCGGAGATCATCCCGGCGATCAGCAGGCCCGTTCCCATGAGTCCGAGCGAGATGGCCGTGGTCAGGATCATCGCGACCGTCATGGTCAGGTTGCGACGCAGCCCGGTGGCCATCTCGGACAGGACGAAGTTGACGCGCATGGAATTCCTATCTGGATCTCTGCCGGGGGCAGGCCGGTCGTCTCGACCTCGACTGCGAACGGGCAGGAAGTACGGCGGTCAGCGTCCGACCCCGTAGACGCCGCGCGACTGGTCGCGGGTGACCTGGCCCGCGTTCAGCTCGATCACGCGCCGTCGCATGGAGTCGACGATGTGGTAGTCGTGCGTCGCCATGATCACGGTCGTTCCGGTGCGGTTGATCCGCTCCAGCAACAGCATGATGCCCTCGCTGGTCTCGGGGTCGAGGTTGCCGGTCGGCTCGTCGGCCAGGAGCACGAGCGGGCGGTTGACGAAGGCCCGGGCGATGGCCACTCGCTGCTGCTCGCCACCGGAGAGCTCGCCGGGCAGCCGCTGCGCCTTGCCCTCCAGGCCGACCATCTCGAGGACCTCGGGCACGACCCGCTTGATGGTCCGCGTGGGCTTGTTGATCACCTCGAGAGCGAAGGCGACGTTCTGGGCGACGGTGCGGTCGCGGAGCAGCCGGAAGTCCTGGAAGACGCAGCCCATGGTCCGGCGGAGCTTGGGCACCTGCCACTTGCTCATCGTGTTCAGCGTCTTGCCGTTGACGCTGACCGTCCCGGAGGTCGGGGCGTCCTCCTTGAGCAGGAGGCGCAGGAACGTCGACTTGCCCGAGCCGGAGGACCCGATCAGGAAGACGAACTCGCCCTTGTCGATCTCGGTGGACACGTCGTCGAGGGCCGGCCGACCGCTGGCCGGGTAGAGCTTGGTGACGTGTTGCATTTCGATCACGAGGCGCCACGGTACCTGCCCCGGACCCCGCAACCGAGGCACCGCCACGGAACTCTCCGGACTCGTACCAGGGGCCCCAGGGGCTCCGGACAGCGGCTGTCGTCCTAGGCCGTGGGTACCGATTCCTGCTGCTTGCGCCAGCGGATCCCCGCCTCGACGAAGGCGTCGATGTCGCCGTCGAGGACGTTGGCAGGATTGCCCGTCTCCACCTCCGTCCGCAGGTCCTTGACCATCTGGTACGGGTGCAACACGTAGGAGCGCATCTGGTTGCCCCAGCTGCTGCCCTCCCCCTTGAGTGCGTCCATCTCCGCGCGCTGCTCCTGCTGGCGGACGACCAGGAGCCGGGCCTGCAGCACCCGCAGGGCCGCGGCGCGGTTCTGGATCTGGCTCTTCTCGTTCTGGCAGGACACCACGATGCCGGTGGGGATGTGGGTCATGCGCACGGCGGAGTCGGTGGTGTTGACGCTCTGTCCACCCGGCCCGGAGGAGCGGAAGACGTCGACGCGAATCTCGTTCTCGGGGATGTCGACGTGGTCGGTCTGCTCCACGACCGGCAGCACCTCGACCCCGGCGAAGGAGGTCTGACGGCGGCCCTGGTTGTCGAAGGGTGAGATCCGCACCAGCCGGTGGGTGCCCTGCTCGACCGAGAGGGTGCCGTAGGCGTAGGGCACCTTCACCGCGAAGGTGGCCGACTTGATGCCTGCTTCCTCCGCGTAGCTCACGTCCAGGACCTCGGTGGGGTACTTGTGCCGCTCGGCCCAGCGGAGGTACATGCGCATGAGCATCTCGGCGAAGTCCGCGGCGTCCACGCCGCCGGCCTCCGAGCGGATGGTCACCAGGGCCTCGCGCGAGTCGTACTCCCCCGAGAGAAGGGTGCGGACCTCGAGCTCGTCGATGGCGGTGCGGATGCTGACGAGCTCGCGCTCGGTCTCGGCCAGGGTCGCCTCGTCGCCCTCGTCGGCGGCCATCTCGTGCATCAGACCGACGTCGTCGAGCCGGCTGCGCAGGTCCTCGACGCGGCGCAGGTCCCCCTGCAGGTAGGAGAGCCGGGAAGTGAGGGCCTGGGCGGCCTCGACGTCGTTCCAGAGGTCGGGGGCGGCGGCCTGCTGCTCGAGCTCGGCGATCTCCTGGCGCAGATCGTCGACCTTGAGCACGGCCTCGATCGACTCCAGGGTCGTGTTCAGTTCGTCCAGGACGACGGAGAAGTCAGCGGCCACGCCTGTCGAGGGTAGTGCGCCGCGACCAGAGCCACGGACGCGCGGCCGGTGCTCACCGTTCGCGCGTCTCCTCGGCGATCCACGCGAGGTAGGCCGGATTGCCGCCGACGAGGGGCAGTGCGATCACGCAGGGGACCTCGTAGGGGTGCAGCTCCCCCGCCCGCGCGACGATCGCCGGCACCAGGGACCTGCGGGTGTGCAGCGCCACCCGGGCCTCGGGCTCGTCGTGGACCTCGCCGGCCCAGCGGTACACCGACCGGACGGCGGCGATCTGGTGCCCGCAGGCGGCCAGCCGCTCCTCCACCAGAGTGCGGGTGAAGCCGGCCAGCCAGCCGGCGTCCTCCGCGGTCACGACGACCTCGCAGAACTCCTCGTCCACGCCGCCCATCCTGATCCGCGATCGGGGGCGTGGAACGACCGCCCGGGCGGGTAGTGCGAGCGGCATGACCGACGACATGACGATCCAGGTCGACAACGACGAGTACGTGGTGCGCCGTGAGGGCGACGGGCTCAAGGTGGGCCGCCGGATGAGCGGGGACCTCACCTGGCTCGAGACCGTCGACTACGACCTGCTGCCCGCGGACGCGCGGGACGCGCTCGAGCGCGGCGACTCGTCGAACGAGGCGCTCCTCATCGCTCTGCGGGGCGTCGTCCAGGCGGAGGTCGAGCGGGGCGGCTGACCCGCCCGCTGTGCGGCCTGCGGTCAGGGAGCCTGGCTGGCGAACACGACGACGTTGTCCTCGTAGCTGCGGGCTGCACTGTCGAACGGTCCGCCGCACGTGATCAGCCGCAGTTCCGGGCCGTCGGTGTTGCTGTAGACGTCGAAGGTGGGGAAGTCGTCCTTCGGGACGACGCGGACGTCGTACACGACGAAGGTCACGACGGTGCCGTCGTCCCGGGTGACGTCGACCCGGTCCCCGACGGCGAGTTCGCCGAGTCGGTAGAAGACGGAAGGTCCGTTGGCGGCGCTGTCGACGTGGCCCTCGATCACGGCGGGACCGACCTCACCTGGCCGGGGTGAGCCGTCGAACCAGGCCGCCTTGTCGTAGTCCGGTCCCGGCTGGGGCACCGCGAGCGTGCCGTCGGGGTTGAGGCCGAGAGTGATCAGCTCCGACTGCACTCCGATCGCGGGGATGCTCACCGACGACGGCAGGGCCACGGGCGGCGGCGCCACAGGAGGCGACGCGCTCGCGTCGCCCGGGGCGGGGATGCCGGAGGCGCTCCCCGGCCCCCGACTCGCGTCCGGACGGTCAGGGGCGTTCGTCGCCTGCTCGGCCGACGGTTGGGGCGGATCGGCGTCCTGGCCGGCGACCCCGACCGCGACCGCGGTCCCGCCGCCCAGGAGCAGCAGGGCCGCGACCGCGGTCAGGACCGTGGCGCCAGGACGTCGGGCGTGGGGGGCCTTCCCCCCGCGCCCGGCGTCGTCGGTCATCAGTCGGTGGTGGCGAAGCGACGACGCGCGAGGAGCGCGGCACCGCCGACTGTGGCCAGCGCGCCGAGGCCGATCAGGCCGGCGTTCTCGGTGCCGGTCGTGGAACCGGCACCGGTCTCGACGCCACCCTGCGGCATGGCGCCCATCTGGGAGGCGTTCAGCACGCCGCACAGCGCCGGGTCGGTGGCCTCACCGGGCACATCCGCCTTGAGGTCGGAGACGCCGCGGCCCTCCATGTTGTAGGTGCCGTTGCCGTCATGGTCCACACCGTGGACAACCACGACGGACTGGCCGGCGACGATGGCCTTGGCGAGGTCCTCCGTCACCTGGACGTCACCACGGGAGTACTCGAACGAGCTGCCGGTGGCGAACCGGTCGATGGCCAGGCCCGAGTCGGGCGAGGTGTCGCCGGTCTTCGTCAGCGACACCCTCACCTCGCCGTAAGCCGGCGCGCCCTCGGTAGTGGTGAGGTGCTCCTCCGGCGCCGTCTCGCCGCTCAGCGCGGCGGCGTTGTTCTCCGCGGCCGTCGGGCACTCGTGGCGGGCGGTCGCGCCGAAGTGGATGTGCGCGGCGTGCGGCGCGTCCAGCAGGCCCTGGGCCGCGAGGGTGAAGGACAGGGTCGTGCCGGAGACTTTCACCATCGCCTTGCCGCTGCCGCCGACGTCGTTGACGACGACGGACTTCAGCTCGGCGTGGGCCGAACCTTCGGCGGCCGCAGCGGGGCCGGCGAATGCGAACAGGGTCGCCATGCCGAGGGCAGGGGCGGCGAGAGCGGTGCGGGTCGTGGTCTTCAAGGTGTGCTCCTCACAGGTGTCCCTGCGGGGCCACGTCGATGAGGCGCCGTCAGGGGTGGTACCTCCGCCCGGAGCGGAGTCGCGCTAATCGTTCGCACGTCAACCCCACAACGGATGACCTGCGATCGATGGCTCAGCATCAGATAGCCCCCAACCGGGGCGTCCATGCAAAGCGGCCTGCGGTTTCTGGAGAATCATCCGCTGGGGTGGAGGCCCCGGCTGTTCGGCGGCCCGGATCAGTCTGCGTCGGTGTCCGGCCCTGCTGCGGCGTGCCGCACGAGATCCCCGACGGCCGCGATCAGCAGCTCCCCGTCGAGGAGGGCCGCGTCGTTGTGGCCGGCGCTGGCCACGGCGACCAGCTCGTGCAGGCGCGGGGCCGCCTGGGCGACCACCCGGCTCTGCTCCGGGGGCACGATGGTGTCGGCGCTGCCGTAGACGACGGTCGTGGGCGCGTCGACCCGGGCGAGCCCCTCGGCCACCGGGAAGCGGTCGCGCAGCAGCGCCCGCGCGGGCAGGACCGGATAGTGCACCGCGGCGACCGAGGCCAGGTCGACGAAGGGTGAGCGGAGGACCAGGCCGGCGGGCGGGTGCTCCGTCGCCAGCTCGGTCACGACCGCGGCGCCCAGGCTCTCCCCGAAGTAGAACAGCCGCTCGGGCGGCACCCCGGCGTCCTCGAGGAGGAAGTCGCGGGCGGCACGCACGTCCAGGGCGAGCCCACCCTCGCTCGGGCTGCCGGGGTTGCCGCCGTAGCCCCGGTAGTCGAAGAGCAGCACCCCGAGGCCGGCGTCGTGCAGCGCCTCGGCCAGGGGTGCGCGGTAACCCCGGTGACCGGCGTTGCCGCTGGCCACGAGCAGGACCGGGGCGTCGGCGTCCCCGGGGAGGAACCAGCCGCCCAGCTCCAGGCCGTCGGCGGTGGACAGGACGACGTCGCGGGCACCGGGCAGTGCCGAGGACGCGGCCGGCACCGGGCCCGGATCGGGCAGGTAGACCAGCGACCGCTGGAAGGCCCAGAGCAGTCCGGTCAGCAGGGTGAGCACGAGGACGACGATGCCCGCACCCGTGAGCGCCGATCGGACCATGCGCCCGATGATGCAGTGTGGGCCGCGACGGGTCAGGTTCCGGCCACGGGGTACGCGCAACCGACATGGCCCTACCCCGGATCCTCGTCCTCGTGCTCGCCGGTGGTGCCGGCGGCCGGCTGGAACTGCTCACCGAGAACCGCGCCAAGCCGGCGGTGCCCTTCGCCGGCGTCTACCGGCTGATCGACTTCTCGCTGAGCAACTGCGAGCACTCGCAGATCGCCGACGTATGGGTGTCGGTGCAGTTCAACCCGACGTCGCTCTCGGAGCACCTGTCCAACGGCCGCCCCTGGGACCTGGACCGCACCTCCGGTGGGCTGATGACCCTGCCGCCGTTCCTCGGCACCGACCGGGGCGGCTGGGCCACGGGGACGGCCGACTCGCTGTGGCGCCAGGCCGACCTGGTGCGGGACTTCGATCCCGAGGCGCTGGTCGTCGTCAGCTCCGACGCCGTCTACAAGCTGGACTACCGCGAGGTCGTCAAGGCACATCTCGGCTCCGGCGCCGAGGTGACGATGGTGACCACGGAGGTCGCCGAGGACGACGCCGCCCGCTACGGGATCGTGCGGGTCGGCGAGGGCGGGAAGGTCGACGACTACGCCTACAAGCCGGACCAGCCGGCGACGACGACGGCCACGAACGAGGTCTTCGTGTTCACCCCGGGACCGACGCTCGACCGGCTGGAGGCGCTCGCGGACGAGGCGGGCGAGGACGGGCTCGAGGACCTGGGCAACCACCTGCTGCCAGCGCAGACGAAGGAGGGGCTGGCGCGCGCCTATTCGATGCAGGGCTACTGGCGCGACGTCGGCACCATCCCCGCATACTGGGCGGCGCACCAGGACTTCCTCGCCGAGGAACCGCCGATCGACCTCGACGACCCGACGTGGCCGCTGCACACCCGCGGCGGCCGCCGCAGCTCGGCGCGGATCCTCTCCGGCGCCGTGGTCGAGGCGAGCCTGATCTCCGGTGGCACCCGGGTCTCCGGGGAGGTGCGCGGATCAGTGCTCTCGCCGGGCGTGGTCGTGGAGCCCGGGGCCACCGTCGTCGACTCGGTGCTGCTGCCCGGGGTGCGGGTGCGGTCGGGCGCGACGGTGACGCGGGCGGTGCTCGACGACGGCGTC
>JALYMS010000191.1 GCA_030773535.1 Actinomycetota bacterium
CAGCGTTGGTCTGCTCGCCGGCGCGGTCCCGCAGGGCCGCCTTCAGTGCCCGCTCGGCGGCCGCCTTGGTCTTGCCGTGTCGTTCCAGCGCCCGTGTCCGGCCGTCGTAGCCGCGGGCCAGTGTGCAAGCCCGGTATCCGCTGTCGGTCTTGTAGAAGCGAATGGTGCCGTAGGTGCCCAGGCCCAGCGGTGGTCGCGCCATGGGGCGGCAGCTTACCCACAATTTACCCGCAGGAAATGGCGGTCAGCAGGGGAGTGGAAGGGCGTCCCCAGACATGCATGGACCCCCGAGGAGCAGGTCAAAGGGGTGAGTGCGGCGCGCAACGGCGCACGAGGGATGAACCGAACCGCACATTCGCCCGGTAAATGGTTCCGGACCTTTGCGCGGCCTCAGAAACGCGGACGGTCGGTGTGATAACGACGGATCCGGTAGGCGTTGCCGCGGTGGGCGATTCGACGACCGTCACCGGCCCTGTCGCGGAGGCGCTCATCGGCGTACGGGCTCGCCGGGGCGACCGCCGAGGCGAGGATCCCCGAACGACCAGAGGAACCCATTGAACCGAGAGGCACGCTGGCCCTTCACCGGCTCACAGTCGATCTCCTAGACCGAGACGTCGGTGTGCATCGTGGGCGCGCTCGACTGCCGTTGAAGCGGCGTACCGGGACAGCATGTCGTCCGACCGCCAGCCTGCGAGCATCATCAGGTCCCGCTCCTGCCCACCTCCGGCGAGCCAGCGGTGGGCGAAGGTGTGCCGGAAGCGGTGCGGGTGCACGTCGGTGAGCCCGGCCGCGGCGGCGCGGGCATTTAGCACGTCGCGGGCGCCGTCGGGCGTCATGGGGCCGCGCTGGCCGAGCAGCAACCTGGGGGAGCGGGCGTAGGGGTGCTGGGCGCGCACCCGGAGGTAGCGGTCGACGGCCTGGGCGGTCTTGGCTCCGAACGGAACGACGCGGGGGCGGGAGCCTTTCCCCCTCACGAACGCGAGTTCCCGGTCGAGGTCGACATCGGTCAGCTCAAGCCCGCACAACTCGGAGACGCGGACGCCGGTGTCCAGCAGCAGCCGGACGATGACTTCGTCTCGGCGGCCGAGGAAGATCGTCCGGTCGAATGCGCCGGGGCGGCCGCGGGGGACCGTGCAGGTCTTGAGCATCGCGGTGATCTCGACGTCGGACAGGATCGGCACCGGCTTCTCCGGCGGCGTAGGGATCTCAATGCCATCGGTCGGGGCAACGTCAAGTTCGCCCTCGACGACCAGCCAGCGGCAGAAGCGGCGCATCCCGCGCAGCCGGGTGGCGACGGTGGAGGCCTCCGACGTCTCGGCGAGATCAGCCAACCACGCGGAGATGGCGTGCCGGGTGAGCTCCTCAAGTACCGGTTCCCGGCCGCGTTCGGTGAGCCACTGGGAGAAGAACCGGACGCTCTGGCCGTAGAGCACGATGGTCCGCGGCGCCTTCGCTGCGGCCCGCAGGTGGCGCCGGAAGGACGCGAGCAGGTCGTCCAGACGTATCGCCACGGATGTAGGTATCCGGGGAGTGAGCGCTGTGCTAGTTCCTTCACCGATCGACCTTCACTCGTTTCCGCTGGTAGACTGCCTAGCCCGACTGGGCTGCACGCGCATCGGCTCGCCCGGCATCTTCGGGTACTCGGGCGGATAGGGCAGGTCACCGAGCCCGTCGTCCGTCGCCTGCCGCTCGAACAGCTCCAGCAGCGGCTCGATGCCGAAGGCGTGGTCGGCCAGGCCGGCGTGCTTGTCGCCCACCTCGCGAAAGCGCGCCGGCATGGTGAGAACGTCGAAGTCGAACGGCGTGACGTCGGGCAGCTCGTCCCAGTCCAGCGGCGCGGAGACCGGAGCGTGCGGCTTGGGGCGGATGGAGTACGCCGACGCGATGGTGCGGTCCCGCGCCATCTGGTTGTAGTCGACGAAGATCTTCTCGCCGCGCTCCTCCTTCCACCACGACATGGTCACCCGGTCGGGCAGCCGGCGTTCCAGCTCGCGGCCGAAGGCGATGACCGCCTGCCGGACCTGGGTGAAGGTCCACCGGGGCTGGATGGGCACGTAGATGTGCACGCCGCGGCCGCCGGAGGTCTTCGGCCAGCCCTGCATGCCGAACTCGGCGAGCAGCTCGCGTACGTGCGGGGCCACCCATACGGCGTCGGAGAAGTCGGTGCCGGGCTGGGGGTCGAGGTCGATGCGGATCTGGTTCGGGGACTCGACGTCGGACTTGTCGACCGGCCAGGGGTGAAAGGTCAGCGTGCCGAGGTTGGCGCACCACGCGACGACCGCCACCGAGTCGGGCGCGATCTCGTCCGCCGTCCGGCCGCTGGGGAAGGTGATGTGCGCCGTCGGCACCCACGGTGGCGCGTTCCTGGGCACCCGCTTCTGGTAGAACGCGTCGCCGGTGTTGTCGACCCGCGTCGAGAGGCGCGCCCCCTCGAACACCCCGCCGGGCCAGCGTTCCAGCGTCGTGGGCCGGTCCTTCAGCGCGAACAGGATCCCTTCGCCGACGGAGACGAAGTACTCGACGATGTCGATCTTGCGGATGCCGCGGTCGCCGAAGTACGGCTTCTCCGGGTTGGAGACCCGCACCTCGTAGCCGTCGATGTCCAGGACGACGGCGTCCTTGCTGCTGGGCATGGGGACCTCCGTCAGCGTCGGCGGGCGCCGAGTGTCATGCCGGGCACGTCAGACCGTCCAGCGGCGCCGTGAGGTTGATCAGGTAGTCGTTCACCGCGGCCGTGACGCAGTCGGACTTCGGATAGGCAGTGTGGCCCTGGCCCTGCCAGGTCAGCAGGACGCCGGCCTGCAGGTTCTCGGCCAGGTCGACGGCGCCCGGCAGCGGCGTCACCGGGTCACCGGCGTTGCCGATGACGAGGATCGGGGCGCTGCCCTCGGCGTTCCGCTCCGGCAGCGGCGTGCGGTCGGCCTCCCACACCGAACAGGTGTAGAGGCGGGCCGCCGTCCCCGCGCCGAACAGCGGGTACTGGAGGGACCACTGCGCGGCGAGCTGCCGGATCTGCGCCTCCCGGACCCGCTCCTCGCTGTCGGCGCAGTTCACCGCAAGGTTCGCGTCGAGGAGGTTGGAGTAGGTGCCGTCCTCCAGCCGGCCCGAGTAGCCGTCGGCGAGGGAGAACAGGCCCGCCGAGTCGCCCCGCTGGGCGGCGGCCAGGGACTGCACCAGCTGGGGCCACGACTTGGTGTCACTCAGCCCCGCCCGGATCGCGGTGAGAATCACCCCGGGGGTGGCGGTGCGCGGTTCAGCGGGTGCTGACGGCTCCGCCGGCACCTCGGTGCCCGCCGCCGCGGTCGGGGCCGCCGCGGGCTCCGAGCTGGGGATGGGAGTTTGCTCGGCCTGGCCCACCAGTGCCTCCACGAACTGCCGCGGCTCCGCGCCGAGGGGGCAGCCGGCGATGAGGCCGGTGCAGTTGGCGGCGAACGCGTCGAAGGCGGCCTCCAACGCGGCCGCGCCCTCCTCGGCGGAGGTCACCGCGTCGGCATCGGGGTCGACGGCGGCATCGAGCACCATCGCGCGCACCTTGTCCGGGAAGAGCTCGGCGTAGGTGGAGCCGAGGGTCGTGCCGTAGGAGTACCCCAGGTAGCTCAGCTGCTCGTCCCCCACGGCCTCCCGGAGCCGGTCCATGTCCCGCGCGGTGTCGACGGTGTTGAAGGTGCCGAGGGGAGCGGGGTCGTACTCCTCCGCACAGACGTCGGCCACCTCCTGCGCCAGGGCGAACGCCTCGTCGAGCTCCTCGTCGCCGGTCGGTCGCGGCTCGGTGGTGACGACCCGTTCCTTCAGTTCGTCCGGGATGCACTCCACGGGGGTCGACAGGCCCACTCCCCGGGGATCGAACCCGACCAGGTCGAACCGCTGCAGAACCTCGACGGGCAGGCTCAACGCCAGGCCGATCGCCGCGTCCGCGCCCGACGCGCCGGGTCCACCGGGGTTCACCATCAGCGACCCGATGCGCTCGGTCTGCCCGGCCATGACCACCCGGACCAGGAACAACGGGAGGTCGGCGCCGCCGCCGGGCTCCTCGTAGCTGATCGGCACCTCCGTGCGGCCGCACGAGAAGGTGAGGTCACGGTCGCTGCCGGGCTGGGCGGCGATCAGCGGCTGGATCTGGTCGTCGCAGTCGGTCCACTCGATGGGCGCCACCTTCGGCTCGGCGGGGGCCGAGCTCGCCGGCGCCGACGGCTCCGCGCCCGACGTCTCCGCGAAGGAGGTGCAACCGGCCAGCCCCAGGACCAGGGTCAGGAGCGCGGTGGCGAGCAGGGCCGGGAGCCCGTGGTGCAGACGCATTCTGTCGAGCCTAGGAGCCGGTCGCGGGCGTTGCAGAGCCCGTTCCCGATCGGGGGAACGTCAGCCGGCGAGCACCTCGCCGAGGTCGTAGCGCACCGGGACCTCCAACTGGTCGTACGTGCAGCTCCTCGGGTCGCGGTCGGGGCGCCACCGGAGGAAGTGCCCCGTGTGACGAAGTCGACGCCCTTCGAGCTGGTCGTACTTCACCTCCACGACCAGGTCGGGCCGCAGCGGTACCCAGGACAGGTCCTTCTTGGCGTTCCACCGGCTGACCGCACCGGGCATCCGGTGCTCGCCGTCCTCACCGGTCGAGGCGTTGGCCCAGTCCTGCCACGGATGACCGTCCAGGGCGTCGGCCCGGTAGGGCGCCAGCTCCTCGACGAGCTCGGCGCGCCGGGCCATCGGGAAGGACGCCGCGACGCCGATGTGCTGCAACTCCCCGGCGTCGTCGTAGAGCCCGAGCAG
>JALYMS010000192.1 GCA_030773535.1 Actinomycetota bacterium
GGCCCTCATCCTCGCCGGCGACGTCGCCCTGGCCGGCCGGGTCATGAAGCTGGCCAACTCCGCGTACTTCGGGATGCGCGGCCGGGTGTCCTCGCTGCAGTTCGCGGTGACGGTCGTCGGGTTCACGACGGTCCGGACGATGGCGACGGTCGCGTTGGCCAACCTCGACGACGAGTCCCGCCTGCCGGAGGACTTCTGGGACAGCACCACCAGCCTCGCGCTGGCCGCCTCGACGCTGGCCCCGCGGTTCGGCGAGCGCCCGCAGGACGCGCTGTGCCTCGGCCTGCTGGCGCAGATGGGTGCCGCCTTGCTGCACCACAACGACCCCGCGGGCTACGCCGAGATCATCGCGGAGGAGCCCACCTTCACCGGCCGCCGGGCCGCCGAGGTCCGCCGGTACGGGCTGTCCAGCGTGCGCCTCACCTCGGTGGCCCTGGAGCTGTGGGGCTTCCCGCATGCCATGACCCTGCCGCTCAAGCAGGTGGACGACTACACGTCGATGGAGGGTGGCCTCCTGCGCGGCGCCTTCGAGGTGGCGTCACGACTCACCACGCAGGACTACGAGCCGGTGCCGATCGTGCGGCTGACGTGCGGGCAGCTGCGGGAGGACGACATCGTGCCGATCCTCGACCAGGTGCGCTCCGAGGCTGCCGAACTCCGGCGGGCGATGCTCGGGGACGCCGCGGCAACCGACGAGGACGACGACTGGATCGTCTGACCGCTGGGGGACCCGGAGCTCCACCGCGGTGCAGCACGGATCGCGGTCAGGCGTAGGGGGCGCCCAGCGGATCGACCGTCTCGTGGTCGTCCAGCCGGGCGGCGAGGCGGGCCAGGGCCCAGTCGCCGTCGCCCAGGACGTGGTCGATCGCGGTGAGCCGGCTCGTGTAGTGCCCGACGGAGTACTCGGCGGTGACCCCGATACCGCCGTGCAGCTGGATCGCCTCCTGGCCGATGTGCCGGCTCGCCCGGCTGACCGTCAGCCGGGCCCGGTCGGCGGCCTGCACGACGTCACCCCCGGCCTCCTGCACCATCGACGCCCACAGCGCGAGACTGCGGGCGAGCTCGAGGGACACGTACATGTCCGCGGCCCGGAAGGTGAGCGCCTGGAACTTGCTCAGGGGGACGCCGAACTGCTTGCGCGTCTTCAGGTACTCGGCGGTGGTGCGCAGGGCGGTGTCCATGGCGCCGATCGCCTCGTGGGCGTAGGCGATGCGGGCCTCGGCGAGCGCGCGTTCGATGCGCGCGGTCTGGTCGCCGCCCGATCCCAGGACGACGGCGGGCGTGCCCTCGAAGCGGATCGCGGCCGCCCGCGTGCCGTCGTGGGTGCGGTACCCGGTGCGGGTGAGGCCCTCGGCGTCGCCCGGGACGAGGAAGAGTCCGGTGCCGCCCTCGGCCCCTTCCCCGGCCAGCACCGCCGATACGACGAGGACGTCGGCGCGGGCGCCACTGGGCACCGGTTCCTTGACGCCGGTCAGCGACCAGCCGTCGCCGCTCCGCGTCGCGGTGACGCCCTCGGCGGTGGCGCTCCAGCGGGTGCGGGGCTCGGCGTGGGCGAAGACGGCGATCATGGTCCCCTCGGCGATGCTGCCGAGGAGCTCGCTGCGCTGCTCCGCCGTCCCCACGGCGGCGACGAGGCCGCCGGCCAGCACGACCGTCTCGACGAACGGTTCGGGAGCCAGCACCCGCCCGACCTCCTCGGCCACGACGGCGACCTCCACCGGACCGGCGCCCATGCCGCCGTCCTCCTCGGGGAACGGCAGGCCCAGCACCCCCATCTCCGCCAGCCGTGCCCACGTCTTCTCGTCGAAGCCCGGCTCCGCCTTGACGACGGCGCGGCGCTGCTCGCTGTCGGAGTAGGCGCGGGACAGCAGGCCGCGCACCGCCTCCCGGAGGTCGTTCTGCTCGCTGTCGTAGTCGAAGTTCACGGTTGTCTCACAACCCCAGGATCGAGCCGGCGATGATGGTGCGCTGCACCTCGTTGGAGCCCCCGTAGATGGAGACCTTGCGGTAGTTCAGGTAGTGCGGCGTCGCGACGCGGGCCCAGTCCGGGACGTCCGAGCCGTCTTCGGCGAACGAGGCCAGCGAGAGCGGGCCGGCAATGTCGACCACGAGTTCGGTGGCCGCCTGCTGCAGCTCCGAGCCGCGGAGCTTCAGCACCGACGAGGCGGGGTGCGGCTTGCCGTCGGCGGAGTTCGCCACCACGCGCAGGGCGGTGAGCTCCAGTGCCAGCAGGTCGTTCTCCAGCCCGGCGAGGCGCGCGGCCATGGACGGGTCCTCGGCCAGCGGGCGCCCGCCGACGGTGATCTCCGACAGATGCTGCTTGGCCTGGGCCAGCAGCCGCTTCGTGCCGCCGATCCGGGCTATGCCGACGCGCTCGTTGCCGAGCAGGAACTTGGCGTAGTCCCAGCCGCGGTTCTCCTCACCGACGAGGTTCTCCGCGGGCACGCGCACGTCCTCGAAGAAGACCTCGTTCACCTCGTGGCCGCCGTCGATGAGCTCGATCGGCCGCAGGGTGACGCCGGGGGAGTCCATCGGGAAGACCAGCAGCGAGATGCCGCGCTGCTTCTTCTCCGCCGTGGGGTCGGTGCGGACCAGGCAGAAGATCCAGTCGGCGTGCTGGCCCAGGGTCGTCCACGTCTTCTGCCCGTTGACCACCCAGTCCTCGCCGTCCCGGACCGCGGTGGTGCGCAGCGAGGCGAGGTCGGACCCTGCGTCGGGCTCGGAGAAGCCCTGGCACCACCAGATGTCGAGGTTCGCCGTCTTCGGCAGGAAGCGCTCCTTCTGCTCCTGGTTGCCGAAGGTCGCGAGGACCGGGCCGATCATGCTGGTGTTGAACGCCAGCGGCTCTGGAACGCAGGCCAGCTGCATCTCCTCACGCCAGATGTGCCGGTGCAGCGGGGTCCAGTCCCGGCCGCCCCACTCCACCGGCCAGTGCGGCACGGCCAGCCCGGCGGCGTTGAGCACCCGCTGGGCCTCGACGTACTGCTCCTTGGTCAGTTCCCGGTGCGCCGCGATCCCGTCGCGGATCTCCTGCGGCACCTGTGTGGTGAAGAAGGTCCGCATCTCCTCCCGGAACGCCTCGAGCTCCGGGGACAGCTGCAACCGCATCGGTCCTCTTTCCTGACGGCGCTCCTCCGCTGGAGGCGCCGTCTCGACGTGTACTCGGACGATCCCACATCTCCTACCCGTCGGTAGTTCCGGGCCGGGCGCCGGGTCGTCCCCGCCGGATCGGTGCCTCCGGCGGCGGGAGGGCATGGTGGACCGGTGACAGTTCTCTCGGCGCGGTCGCTGTCGACCGTGGGCCGCACGATCGCCGTCCCGTCCTACGACCGCGACCGGGTGCGCACCGGGATCGTGCACCTGGGGGTCGGCGGCTTCCACCGCTCCCACCAGGCGATGTACCTCGACCGGCTGATGGAGGCGGGCAAGGCCATGGAGTGGGGCATCTGCGGCGTCGGCGTCCTGCCGGCCGACCGCGAGATGCAGGAGGTGATGGCCGCCCAGGACTGCCTCTACACCCTCCTCGTCCGGCACGCCGACGGCTCTCTCGACGCCCGCGTCATCGGCTCGATGGTCGAGTACCTGTTCGCACCGGACGACCCGGAGGCGGTCGTGGCCAAGATGGCCGATCCGTCGACCCGGATCGTCTCCCTGACCGTCACCGAGGGGGGCTACAACACCTCCGCGGTCACCGGCCGGTTCGATGAGGAGAACCCGGCGGTGGTGTCCGACCTGCGTTCCCCCACGGCCCTGCGGACGTCGTTCGGGTTGGTCACCGAGGCGCTGGCCCGCCGGCGGGAGCGCGGGATCGTGCCGTTCACCGTCGTCTCCTGCGACAACATGCCGGGAAACGGCGAGGTTGCGCGGCTGAGCTTCGGCGCGTTCGCCGGCCTCCGTGACCCGCGGCTGGGCGACTGGGTCGAGCGCGAGGTGCCCTTCCCGAACTCCATGGTCGACCGGATAACGCCGGTGACCACCGACACCGACCGCGCGGAGCTGGCCGAGCGGTTCGGCGTCGTCGACCGCTGGCCGGTGGTCTGCGAACCGTGGACGCAGTGGGTCCTGGAGGACTCATTCGCCGACGGCCGCCCGCCTCTGGAGGACGTCGCGGTGCAGCTGGTGGACGACGTCGCGCCGTACGAGCTGATGAAGCTGCGGCTACTCAACGCCGGCCACCAGGTGGTGGCGCAGCTGGGACGGCTGGCCGGCCTGGACTACGTGCACGAAGCCGCGTCGGACCCCCTCTTCCGCCGGCTGCTGACCAGCTACATGGACGAGGAGGCCACGCCGACCCTGCGGCCGGTGTCGGGCATCGACCTCGGCGCCTACAAGCGCGCGGTGGTGGCCCGGTTCGCCAGCCCGGCGGTGCGCGACACCCTCGACCGGATCCGCACCAACTCCTCCGACCGCATGCCGCAGTTCCTGCTGCCGGTGCTTCGCCAGAACCTGGCGACCGGCGGCCCCATCCGGTGCGCAGTGGCCACGGTGGCCGGCTGGGCCCGCGCGGCGGAGGGCACCGACGACGACGGCCGTCCCATCGAGCTGGTCGATGCCCGCGCCGGGAGCCTCGCCGCCCGGGCCCGGTCGGCGGATCCCCTGGCCTTCGTCCGCGACCGGGAGCTGTTCGGCGACCTGGTGGACGACGAGCGGTTCACCGCTGCCTACTCGGCCGCGCTCGCCTCGCTGCGCACCCGCGGCGTCCGCGCCACCCTCGAGGAGCTGGGCTGACGGCGGGACCACCGGCCGCCCGGCTCGCTCAGTGCTCGATCGGCAGGCCGGTGTAGTTCTCGGCCAGCTCGCGGGCGGCGGCGCGCGACGAGCACACCCGCCGGAGCTGGGCGAGCTGGAGCTCGGCGTCGAAGTCGTTCCCGGAGCGGTGCAGCATCGAGGTCATCCACCAGGAGAAGTGCGTGCACCGCCACACGCGGGCCAGCGCCCGGTCGGAGTAGCGGTCGACCAGGTCGGTCCGCCGCTCCTGGAGCAGCCGGACCAGCGCCGGGGCCAGCAGCGAGACGTCCGCGACGGCGAGGTTGAGCCCCTTGGCGCCGGTCGGCGGCACGATGTGGGCGGCGTCCCCGGCCAGGAAGAGCCGCCCGCGGCGCAGCGGCGCGCTGACGAAGGAACGCATGGGCAGGATCGACTTCTCGGTCACCGGGCCGGTCTCCAGCTCCCAGCCCTCGAGCGCGAACCGCTTGGTGAGCTCGTGCCAGATGCGGTCGTCGGACCAGTCCTCGATCATCTCGGCCGGGTCGACCTGTAGATACAGCCGGGAGATCGAGGGGGAGCGCATCGAGTGCAGCGCGAAACCCTCGGGGTGCCAGGCGTAGATCAGCTCGTCGGTGCTCGGCGCGACGTCGGCCAGGATGCCCAGCCAGGCGTAGGGATAGACCCGCTCCCAGGTCCGTCCCTGCGTGCCGGCGGTGACCAGCGGCCGGGAGGGGCCGTGAAAGCCGTCCGTGCCGGCGATCACGTCGCACTCGAGCACCTGCGGCGTGCCGTCGGCGTCGGTGAACCGGATGCGGGGCGCGTCGGAGTCGACGTCCTCGGGCGTGACGTCGGAGACCTCGAAGAGCAGCGGCGGGCCGCCGTCCAGCTGGGCCTCGATCAGATCCTTGGTGACCTCGGTCTGGCCGTAGACCCACACCGTCCGGTCGCACAGCTCGGGGAAGTCAATCTTGTGCCGGGTGCCCGGGTACTGCAGGTAGATGCCGGAGTGCTCGAGACCCTCGCGGTGCAGGCGGTCGCCGAGCCCGACGTCGGTGAGCGTGTCGACGGTGTGCTGCTCCAGGATGCCGGCGCGGATCCGCGCCTCGACGTAGTCGCGCGACCGGTTCTCCAGGACGACGTTGTCGATCCCCTGGAGGTGGAGGAGTCGCGACAGGAGCAGGCCGGCCGGACCGGCCCCGATGATTCCCACCCGGGTGCGCACGGGCGGAGTGTGGCCGCCGCTAGGCCTAGCTGGAAACCGGGCGTTTCCGACCAGCAGAAGTCACGGACGCGGCCCAATCGCCGGCCGAGCCGCGGCGGG
>JALYMS010000193.1 GCA_030773535.1 Actinomycetota bacterium
CGGGGCTGCCGATCATCGTCCTCAGCACGCGCGGGGCGAAGAGCGGCAACGTCCGCAAGCAGGGCCTCATGCGCGTCGAGCACGACGGCGTCTACGCGATGGTCGGGTCGCAGGGTGGCGCTCCCACCGATCCGGCCTGGGTGCACAACCTGCGCGCGCGTCCGGACGAGGTGACCGTTCAGGCTGGGTCACGACGTGCGGAACATCGACAGCGGCGTGGGTGGACCGGAGGACCCGGCGATCCTGCACAGCGTCCACCGGCTCGCCTCGCTGGCCGCTCGGCTCGACGTCGACCGGCTGGAGCAGGTCGCCCGGGAGGCACCTGCCGGGACCGCGCTGGACACGCTGCTCTGGGGGCGGCGACCCGTCTGAACCGTCGGTCGCCGGCGGTAGCGTTCCGTCCTGTGATGGGGATGGGTGGAGTGGACGGGCCCGCGGCTGCGCGCCGTCGGCGGCTGATCGCCGGCGTGCTGGTGCTGGCGCTGGTCCTCGGCGCGGGTGCGGTCGTCCTCTCCCTCCTCTGAGGAGGCGTGCGGTGACCGGTCGGACGAGATCGACGCCTGGTTCGGCCAGCCGGGTGCGCGTGAAGAGGAACTGCGCCGCGTCGACGAGCTGGCGATGGCGGCGGCGCCCGGCTTCGACCGCCAGCTTTCCCGATTGGCTCGAGCGCGATGCTCGGCTACGGGCTGACGCCCTACCGGCCGAAGTCGGCCAAGAAGACGATGATGTGGCCGTTGATCGCCTGGCGGCGCAGAACCGGCACCTCTCGCTCTAGGTGTGCGCCGTTGTGGAGGGGGAGTACCTGGCCCAGGCGCGGGCCGACCGGCTGGGCAAGGTGTCGTGCGGGAAGAGCTGCATCCGCTTCGCCTTCCTGGACGGGGTCGACGCCGGCGAGCTCGGGGCGCTGGTGCATGACGCCGTGGCCGCCACCGCAGCGGGGAACAACGGTTGCCCCACCACCTGACCGCTGCGGCACCGGACGGCCGGCGGAGCGGCCGCCCGCACGATCCGGCGGACTGTGACAGAGCCCTTGGTCCCTGGCCGCTCCTGTTCCGGCACGTGACCGTGTCCCCGAAGAGGGAGCGAGTGCCATGGGCCGGCAGCGCTCGCGGGGGGACCGTCATCCCGCCCACCGGGCGGCAGCGTAGGAGGACCTTCATGGCGTTGACCGCCTTGCCCCCGGTTACTGACCTTTCCGTGCGCGCTGCGCTGACCCGGCTCTCCGTCGAGTTCCCGGAGCTCGGTGACGGTTCGATCGGGCTGGTGGTCCGCACCTGTCGTGAGGAGCTGCGCGGCTCGCCGAACGACGCGCTCCCGGAGTTGGTGGAGCGCCTCGCTCGCCAGCGCCTGCGCGCGCCGGCCCTCTGATCGCAGCCTCGTGGCCCGTCGGGTCGTCGTCCCGCACAGTCCCTCGTTGTCGGCGCGCTGACGGGGTCGGCGCAACGGACGTCCCGAGCCCCTTGCTGCGGTCGGGGAGGATGGCCGGGTGGGCTACGTCGATGTGAGCGCCGTCCGCCACACCCTCCCCGACGGTCGGATACTGCTGGACGACGTCAACTTCCGCGTCGGCGACGGCGTCCGCGCCGCCCTGGTCGGTGAGAACGGCGCCGGCAAGACCACGCTGCTGCGGATCATCGCCGGCGACCTCGTCCCCGAGGCCGGTTCGGTGGCGCGCACCGGTGGCCTCGGCGTGATGCGTCAGTTCATCGGGTCCGTCCGCGACGACACCACCGTGCAGCGCCTGCTCGTCGACCTCTCCCCGCCCGCCGTCCGGGAGGCATGGGACGACGTTCAGACGGCCGAGCTGGCGCTCATGGAGAACGACGACGAGCGCGGGCAGATGGCGTACGCCCACGCGCTCTCGCACTGGGGCGACGTGGGCGGCTACGACGCCGAGGTCATCTGGGACACCGTCACCGTCGCCGCGCTCGACGTCCCCTACGACCGCTGCAAGTACCGCGAGCTGTCCTCCCTGTCCGGCGGGGAGCAGAAGCGGCTGGCGCTCGAGGCGCTGCTGCGGGGCCCCGACGAGGTGCTCCTCCTCGACGAGCCGGACAACTACCTCGACGTCCCTGGCAAGCGCTGGCTCGAGGAACGGCTGCTGGCGACCCGCAAGACGGTGCTCTTCGTCAGCCACGACCGGGAGCTGCTGGCGCGGGTCGCCGACCGCGTCGTCACGGTCGAGGGCGGGACGGCGTGGGTGCACGGCGGCGGGTTCGCCGGCTACCCCGAAGCGCGAACGGCCCGGCACGAGCGGCTGGCCGAGCTGCGGCGGCGTTGGGACGAGGAGCACCAGCGCCTGGTCGATCTCGTGCGCACGCTCCAGCAGCAGGCCGCCAACTCGCCGGACATGGCCAACCGCTACCACGCGATGCAGACCCGGCTGGCCCGGTTCGAGGCGGTCGGTCCGCCACCGGAGCGACCACCGGAGCAGAAGGTGGCGATGCGGCTGCGCGGCGGGCGAACCGGCGTGCGTTCGGTGACCGCGGAGCAGTTGGAGCTCACCGGGCTCATGAAGCCCTTCGACACCGAGATCTGGTACGGCGACCGGGTCGGTGTCCTGGGCGCCAACGGCGCGGGCAAGTCGCACTTCCTGCGGCTGCTGGCCGGTCAGGACGTCGAGCACACGGGGGAGTGGCGCCTCGGTGCGCGCGTCGTTCCGGGGTTCTTCGCCCAGACCCACGCGCATCCCGGGTGGCAGGACCGGACGCCGGTCGACCTGCTGTGGCATGGCGAGCCGGGGCGCCCTGGCGTCGATCGGGGCCGGGCCATGGCGGCGCTTCGCCGGTACGGCTTGGCCGACTCCGGCGACCAGATGTTCCGGACCTTGTCCGGCGGTCAGCAGGCTCGTTTCCAGATCCTCCTGCTGGAGCTGTCCGGGGCGACCCTGCTCCTGCTCGACGAGCCGACGGACAACCTCGACGTCCTGTCGGCCGAGGCGCTGGAGGAAGCCCTCAACGCGTTCGACGGGACGGTCATCGCGGTCACGCACGACCGCTGGTTCGCGCGGTCCTTCGACCGGTTCCTCGTCTTCGGCGCCGACGGACGCGTGTACGAGTCGCCCGAGCCGGTGTTCGACGAGATCCGGGTTGCCCGCGCTCGCTGACGTCGCCGACGAAACGTTCACCTACCGGTTCGTCCTCACCGGCGACGGCCGGCTGACCGTCACCACCCCCGGCGGGGTCACCCGCACCACCCAGCCACCAGGCCTGCGCGACCACATCGAACAACGGGCCCTGCCCGCATCACCCCCCCGCCGCCCACCCCGGACGAGCCCTCACCGTTCTGAGGCGCGCCAGGCACGAAGAGGCAAGCTCTGCGGCGTCCTTCGCCGTCGGGACGGAGCGACCGGTCCCGACGGCGGAACCTCAGGGCTTCAGGAGCACCTTGACGGTGCCCTCCTTCTTCTCCCGGAAGTTCATGTACGCCTGCGGTGCCTCCTCCAGCGGGACGTGGTGCGTCGCGAAGTCGTCGACGCCCAGCGGGTCCCCTTCGGTGAGGATGGGCAGGATGTCGGGCACCCAGCGCCAGACATTCGCCTGGCCCATGCGCAGCTGGATCTGCTTGTCGAACATCCGGCTCAACGGCAGCGGGTCGGTCGCGCCGCCGTAGACACCCGAGAGCGAGATGGTGCCGCCCCGGCGCACCGCTTCGATCGCGGTGTTGAGGGCGGCCAGTCGGTCGAGGCCGGCCACCAGCATGACCTTCTCCATCACTGCGTCCGGCACGATCGCCGAAGCCTTCTGCGCGAAGGATGCGACGGGCGATCCGTGCGCCTCCATGCCGACGGCGTCGATGACGGCGTCCGGTCCCCGACCGTCGGTGGCGTCGCGGACCGCGGAGACGACGTCTGCCTGCTCGGTCGAGTCGATGGCCGTGACCCCACGCGCCCGGGCCCGCGCGAGGCGCTCCGGGACGACGTCGGCGCCGAACACCTGCTCGGCGCCCAGGTGCTGTGCGATCCGGGCACACATGTCGCCGATGGGTCCGAGCCCGAGGACCAGGACGCTCTTCGCCTGGGGGACACCGGCGTACTGGACCGCCTGCCAGGCCGTGGGCAGCACGTCGGAGAGATAGACGAACCGGTCGTCGGGAAGCCCGTCCGGCACCTTGATCGGCAGCGTGTTGCCGAACGGGACGCGCAGGTACTCGGCCTGCCCGCCGGGCACCTGGCCGTACAACTTCGTGTAGCCGAACAGTGAGGCCCCGAACCCCTGCTCCCGGTTCTGCGTCGTCTCGCACTGGGACTGCAGCCCCTGCGAGCACATCCAGCAGGTACCGCACGAGATGTTGAACGGTACGACCACGCGGTCCCCGGCCTTGACCGCGGTGACCTCTGAGCCGACCTCACGGACGATTCCCATCGGCTCGTGACCCATCACGTCGCCCACCGACATGAACGGCGCCATCACCTCGATGAGGTGGAGATCCGAGCCGCAGATGCCGCTGGAGGTGACCTCGATGATGACGTCGGTCGGCTCCTGGATGACGGGATCCGGGACGGTGTCCACCCGAACGTCTGCTCGGCCGTGCCAGGTGACTGCGCGCATGTCGACATCTCCCTCGATAAACCGTGTTTCGGCCCCTTCAGAGGCGTTCTGCCCCGCCGTGACGTGGATCGCGCTGCTTTCATCAACACGCCGCGGACCGATAACGATCTGTGCTGGGACAGCTACCCAGCATCGAACGACAGCGATGGAGGTTGGTGAAGTGAGCCACAGAACCGCAGGTCAGCGCCACGTTGCTTTGATCACGAATCGGTCACGGCGTGTTTACATAGGTCCCGCTTCTCTCCCCGGGAGTGCTTGCAATGTCCGCCAACGGAAGTCAGGTGCATGAGTCCGCTCCACCAGGACCGCCTCCCCGCTGAGGGCTCGAAGCTCGTTCTCGGGGCGTCCACGAACCTCCCGACCGCCCGCGGAGCATCCCCCCGGGTTGTCGGTTCGCCAGAGGCGGAGCCCGCCGGCGCGGTCCCGACGCAGCGCCAGGGGAAGGCGCAGCGGACGGGGGCCGCCCGGTCGACCGCCGTCGCTTGGACCGCCGCCACGCCTGCTGCCGCCCCGTCGGCGGAAGGCGCCGACAGGACCACCCGCCGGAGCGCCCTCGCCTCCCGCGCGAAGGCCCCGACGGCGAAGGCCGCGACGGGCGAGGCCGCGACGGGCAAGGCCGCGACGGGCAAGGCCGCGACGGGCAAGGCCGCGACGGGCAAGGCCGCGACGGGCAAGGCCGCGACGGGCAAGGCCGCGACG
>JALYMS010000194.1 GCA_030773535.1 Actinomycetota bacterium
GCCAAGGTGATCGGTGCGTCTCCCGTGGAAGCGGCAGGCCCGTGGGCGGAATCGGGTACGGCACTGGACGTGCTCATCGTCGCTCCCTACGCCGGCATTACCCGGTCAGGTTCAAGCGGTCGGCGGCAGATCAGCCGCCCTCTCAGCCCGGTTCTCCGAGCTCCCGCAGAGGTCGCGGACAAACCTAGGCCGTTCTCGTACAGTCGCCGCCGTGCCCGTCCCTGATCTGCCGCGGCGACACCCGGAACTCTGGGGGCGGGCCACGCGCCACCCCTTCCTCTCCGCTGTCGGCGACGGCACGGTCGAGGAGGCGGCCTTCGACACCTGGCTGGCGCAGGACTTCCACTTCGTCACCGACCTCCTGCGGTTCCAGGCCCGATTGCTGGCCCGGGCTCCGCGGCCGGCACAGGCGGTTCTCGCCGGCGGCCTCGTGGCTCTGGTTGAGGAGCTCACCTGGTTCGAAGGGCTGGCGGCCACCCGGCGGCTCTGCCTCGACGTCCCCCGGCTGTCGGCCACCACGGCGTACGCCACGCTGCTCGATCGCCTCGACGCCGCCGACGCAGGGGTGGCTCTGACCGGGCTCTGGGCCATCGAGCGCGTCTACCTGGACGCCTGGTCCTTCGCTGCCCCCGGGGCCCCGGCCTACCGAGAATTCGTCGAACACTGGACGACGCCCCAGTTCGTGGCCTACGTCGACGCGCTGCGACGGGCCGCTGACGATGCGGCGAGGCCCGAGGACGACGCCATTGCCACCGAGGTCCTCGAGGCCGAGTGTGCCTTCTGGGACATGGCGGTCACCGGTAGCCGACCGACGGCGGCCGGACGACCGACGTGAGCCTCGCAAAGGCGCTGTGGGCGGAGAACAGGGACCTCGCGGAGAAGGCGGTGACGCACCCGTTCGTCCGAGGGCTGGCCGACGGGTCGCTGCCGCGGGAGTCCTTCGCCGGCTACGTCGCCCAGGACGCCTTCTTCCTGGAGGCTTTCGCACGCGCCTACGCCCTCGGGGTCGCGCACAGCGCGGACCGTGCCGCCATGGAGGCCTGGGCCGACCTGCTCGCCGGGGTGCGCCAAGAGCTGCGGCTGCACGACGACTACGCAGCGCGGTGGGGGATCGATCTGGCGGCCGTGGAGCCGGCGCCGGCCACCCTTGCCTACACCGACTTCCTCCTCGCGACCGCCGCGCTGGGTGGTCTCGGCGTGACCTGTGCCGCCATGACCCCCTGCATGCGGCTCTACGCCTACCTCGGCCAGTCGCTGTCAGGCCGGTCTGCTGCCACGTACATCGAGTGGGTGGGCACCTACGCCGATCCTGGCTTCGAGGCTCTGGCGGCCAGGCTGGAGCGGTTGCTCGACCTCAACGCCGAGGACACGATGGAGGTCCACCGGGCCTACCGGCGGGCGATGACCCTGGAGCTCGGGTTCTTCGACGCGTCCTGGCGGCACTGAAGGCGACCCCGCGGTCGGACGGAATAGTTGAAAGATCAAGAACATTGGGGAGGATGAACGCAGTCCTTCGAGCGCAGGAGCTCCCATGCCCGTGCAGCGCCTCAACCACGCCGTCCTCTACGTCCGGGACGTCGGCCGCAGCACCGCCTTCTACCGGGACCTGCTCGGCTTCCGAGTGAAGGTCGAGATCCCGGGCCGCGCGGTCTTCCTCCAGGCGGAGGGCTCCACCAACGACCACGACCTGGGCCTCTTCGCCGTGGGCGCCGGCGCCGGCCCCTCGCAGGCCGGCCGGGCCACCGTGGGTCTGTACCACCTGGCCTGGGAGGTCGACACCCTCGCGGAGCTGGCGCGCATCCGCGCCGCGCTCCTCGAGGCGGGCGCCCTCGTCGGTGCCTCCGACCACGCGACCACCAAGGCCCTCTACGCCGCCGATCCCGACGGCATCGAGTTCGAGGTCTCCTGGCTCCTGCCGGCCGCCCTCATCACGCCAGAGGTCCAGGCCCAGGGGGCGACCACCCGCCCGCTCGACCTGGAGCGGGAGATCGAGCGCTACGGCGCGCAGACCCGGGGCGGGATCGGCGTCTCGGTTCCCGCCTGATCCCGCGGGTGGATGCCGCACAAGCGGGGCACAGGAAGGGCGAACCGCCCGACTCGCCAGGAGGCCCCGTGTCCGAGACCGCCCGACCGCTCGCCCTCGTCACCGGTGCCTCCAGCGGCATCGGGCTGGAGTTGGCCAAGCAGTTCGCTGAGCACGGCTACGACCTGATCGTCGCCGCCGAGGACGTCGAACTCGACGACGCGGTGGACCAGCTGCGCGGGTTCGGGGGTGCGGTCGCTCCGGTGAGCGTCGACCTGACCCGGCGGGCCGACGTCGAGCGTCTCGTCGCTGCGGTGCGCGGGGCCGGTCGCCCGCTGGACGCCGCCGCGCTCAATGCCGGCGTGGGGCACGGCGGCGCCTTCGCCGAGACCGACCTGGAGGCCGAGCTCGGAATCGTGGAACTGAACTGCGCCTCGACGGTGCACCTTGCCAAGCGGGTCGTCCAGGACATGGTGGTCCGGGGTGAGGGGCGCATCCTCTTCACCTCCTCGGTGGCCTCGCAGGCTCCGGAGCCGTTCCAGGCGGTCTACGGGGCCTCCAAGGCCTTCGTCCAGTCGCTGGCGATGGCACTGCGTGAGGAGTTGAAGGACTCCGGCGTCAGCGTCACCGCCCTGCTCCCCGGCCCCACCGACACCGAGTTCTTCGACCGGGCCGAGATGACCGACACCAAGCTGGGCGCCTCGGACAAGAAGGACGACCCGGCTCAGGTGGCTCGCCAGGGCTTCGACGGACTGATGAAGGGGGAGGCCTCGGTGTTCGCCGGCTCGCTGGCCAGCAAGGCCATGGGCCGGCTCTCCGCGGTCACCCCCGCGCCCCTGGCCAACCTGATGAAGCGGCCGATGACCGAGCCCGGCTCTGCCGGGGACTGAGTGGCACGCCGGAAGGGGTGAGCCGGTTCCGGCTACAGCGGGACGGCGAGCCCTTCGGGGCCGGTTCGGCGCAGCGCGTCGTCGACGTCGGGCCGCATCGGCTCCAGGCCGGCGCCGGCCAGCACGACGTCCCGGACGAAGGTGTGCCAGAGATGCGCCCGGCGGATCATGCTGTGGCCGCCCGCGACGGTGAAGCGGGCCACCCGGGCGCCGGCCTCCTCAGCCCGGACGGCGAACTGCGCGGACAGGGCCGCCGGCACCCAGCGGTCACCCCTGCCGTGCAGGATGGCGAGCGTCCGGTCGCGGAGGTGGGCGACCGGCTCCCCCGGGGGAGTCCACGGAGCGAGGGCGCAGACGGCGGACACGGCTTCCTCCCCGCCCGCCCGCAGCACCGCTCGGCCGCCCATCGAGTGGCCCACCAGCACGACCGGGACGTCGCTGCCGTGCTCGCCGCGGATCCGGTCCAGGCTCCACCGGACGTCGGCGAAGGCGTCGGCGGCGGCGCCGTTCCAGCCGGCCATTCGGTAGCGGAGCAGGCACGTGGCAACTCCTCGCCGGGAGGCGGCGGTGGCGACGAACTGCTCGATCGCCCGCATCCGCACCAGGGACAGCGCACGTTCCCGAGGGGGCTCGACACTGGCCACCGTCCCGCCGTGGCAGAACAGCGCGACCGCCCGGGTTCCGCCATCGGCCGGCCGGGTCTCGAGTACGGGCTCGGTCACGCCGAGGCCTCCTGTCCGGTTCGGGAGGTCAGTGGCCCCGGCGGCCCCGCCGCCGGGCCCGGTCCCCCAGCTCGCCGGCCTTGAAGAGGGCCCGGCTGACCCCGGACGGGCCGTTGCGCCGCTCGAGGGCGACGCCCAGCCGACGCAGGATCCCGCTGCCCAGCGGAACGAGGACGGTCAGGATCAGCCACATGCGCAGCCGGCGGGTGAAGAAGAGCCACATGGCCGGGCTCTGCCCCGGACGGCCGCCCGGGAATCGTGCGCGCCGTGAAGCGGTCGGATATCACACCCGCCCTCGAGGGGCCAAAAGCACGGTTCTGGCCCCTCGATGGACGCGCCGTCAGTGCCGAACGGTCACGAATCCTCGGCCAGCCGCACGACCATCTTCCCGGTGTTGCCGCCCCGCATCAGGTCCAGGAAGGCCGGGACGGCGTCCTCGAGCCCTTCGCGCACCGTCTCGCGGACGACGAGCCGGCCGGAGGTCAGCCATTCCGGCACCGTCGCCTCGAACTCCGGTCGCAGGTCGTCGTGGTCGAAGACCAGGAAGCCGCGCAGCGTCAGCCGCTTGGCGACCATCATGGACAGGTTCCGCGGGCCGGGCGGGGGAGTGACGGCGTTGTAGCCCGAGATCGACCCGCAGAGCGCGGCCCGTCCGTTCACGCGGAAGGCGCCGATCGCTGCCTCCAGGTGCTCGCCGCCGACGTTGTCGAAGTAGACGTCGATGCCCTGAGGGGCGGCGGCCGACAGCAGTTCCGCGACCGGGCCGTCGTGGTAGTCGAAGGCCGCCGTGAAGCCCAGCTCCCCGGTCACCCACCGGACCTTGTCCGGGCTGCCCGCGCTGCCGATCACCGCCGACGCGCCCCGTAGCCGGGCGAACTGGCCCACGAGGCTGCCGACCGCACCCGCGGCGCCGGACACGAACACGGCGTCCCCCTCGCGAAACGCAGCGATACGGAACAGTCCGGCATAGGCGGTGAGCCCGGGCATGCCGAGGACGCCGAGGTGGTAGCTGGGCGGGATGCCGGGCAGCTCCGGCAGCACGGTGACCTCGCGGGCGCCGAGGACGGCGACGTCCCGCCAGCCCGCATCGGTCAGCACCAGGGACCCCTCGGGCACCTCGGGGGCGTGGGAGGTGACCACCCGGCCGACCGCACCGCCCTTCATCACCTCACCGATCCGCCACGGTGGGGAGTAGGAGGGCGCGTCGCGCATCCGGCCCCGCATGTACGGGTCCACGGACATCACCAGCATGCGGACGACGACCTGCCCCTCGGCGGGGTCCGGGTGCTCGCCCTCCACCAACCGGAAGTCCTCCGGCACAGGCTCGCCGTGCGGCCGGGCGGCCAGGTGCCACTCGCGGGTGGGCACGGGCATGGGGGCCTCCTGGGGTCGGCGGCGGGAGCACCCGATCCTGCATCGCGGCCGGTCCGCCCGCCGTCCGGGGTAGTCGGGAGGGCGCAACCGGCTTGCGGCGCGCGCCTACGCTCGGGGCATGCTCTTCTCCCGGTTCAAGTCCCAGCCGGTCACCGCCGAGGACGCGCTGCCCGGCCGTTCCCAGGCCCTGCCGCACGTGCCGGAGGTCCACGCGGTCAACGGCAACCGCATCCAGCCGCCCTTCCCGGACGGAATGCAGACCGCCGTCTTCGGCGCCGGCTGCTTCTGGGGCGTGGAGAAGATCTTCTGGGAGACACCGGGGATCTACTCGACCGCGGCCGGTTACGCAGGCGGCTTCACGCCCAACCCTACCTACGAGGAGGTCTGCTCGGCGCGCACCGGGCACACCGAGGTCGTGCTGGTCGTCTTCGACCCGGCCGTCATCTCCTACGCGCAGCTGCTCAAGGTCTTCTGGGAGGACCACGACCCTACGCAGGGCATGCGTCAGGGCAACGACATCGGCACCCAGTACCGCTCGGCGATCTACGTCGACGGGCCGGAGCAGGAAGCCGCGGCCCGGGCGACTCGCGACGCCTACCAGGAGCGACTGACGGCGGCCGGCTACGGGCAGATCACCACCGAGATCGCGCCCCTGGG
>JALYMS010000195.1 GCA_030773535.1 Actinomycetota bacterium
ACGCTGGACTTTCCGGTGCCCGAGGGCCCGTCGAGGGTGACCTGTCCGGAGAAGAAGCGCACCGGCCCGCTCACTGGGCGATGTCCCGCCGCAGGGCGGCCGCGCCGCGCAGGTAGACGTGCTGGACGTCGGTCCGGCTCCTCGGCGTCTCGACGTGGGCCATCAGCCGAAGCACCCGCGGCAGGGCGTGCGGCACGCCGATCTCGGTGGCGCACATGAGCGGCACGTCCCCCATGCCGAGCTCCCGCGCGGCGAGGGCGGGGAACTCCGACACGAGGTCGGGGGTGGCGGTGAACAGGATGCTGATCACGTCGTCGTGGGAGAGCTCGTTGCGCTCCAGCACCGCGGTCACGAGCTCACGGGTGGCCTCGAGCACCTGCTCCCGGTCGTCGGCGTCGACCTGCGTCGCGCCCCGGATGGCTCGGACGGCCATGCATGTCTCCTCGTCGGGTCTGCGGCGTCCGCGTACCGGCGCCTTGTCGAGTCTAGGTTCGTCACGCCAGGCCCCTCGTGGGTGCGCTGAAGCCCCCTTCCGCGGCTTGGAACGGGGCGTGCGCGCACACTCTCGGGCGTCAGAGGCCGACGAGTTCCTGCAGGGTGCCGAGCTCCTCCTTGGACAGCCTCCGGATGGACCCGGACCGCATCCGCTGCAGCTCGATGGGGCCGACCGCCGTCCTGGTCAGGCGCGAGACCGGCAGCCCGACCTCAGCCAGCAG
Organism: Actinomycetota bacterium; assembly: GCA_030773535.1. Classification (GTDB taxonomy): domain Bacteria; phylum Actinomycetota; class Actinomycetes; order Mycobacteriales; family Geodermatophilaceae; genus Blastococcus_B. The sequence goes on from JALYMS010000195.1 coordinate 717, forward strand.
CCGCCGGACGATGTGCTTGCGCCCCTCGTGGAGGACCACCTCGACCACCGACTGCCCGGCATGGGTGTCGACCACCCGGAAGGAGTCGACCTTCACCGGGCCGTCGTCGAGGTCGACGCCGGCCCGGAGCCGGCGGTGCAAGTCGCGGGGCACCGACCCCGAGACCTGGGCCAGGTAGGTCTTGCGGACCTCGTAGGAGGGGTGCGCCAGGCGGTGGGCCAGCTCGCCGTCATTGGTGAGCAGCAGCAGCCCTTCGGTGTCCTGGTCCAGCCGGCCGACGTGCACCAGCCCCTTGGCCAGGTCGCCCACCATGTCGCCGACGGTCGGCCGGTTGCGGTCGTCGCTCATGGCGGTGATCACGCCGGGCGGCTTGTTCATGGCGTAGGTGACCCGGTCCTCCCGGACCTCGATGCGCACCCCGTCGACGGCGATCTTGTCCGTCGCCGGGTCCACCCGCATGCCCTGGACGGCGACCGTGCGGCCGTTCACGCTGATCCGGCCGGCCTCGATCAGGTCCTCACACACCCGCCGGGACCCGACACCGGCTCGGGCGAGCACCTTCTGCAGCCGCTCCCGCTGACGGTCTTCTCCGTCGTCGGCGGGCTCGCGGTCGCCGGGGTGGACCGGGGCGAGCTCCATGTCCTCGGACCAGCCTTCGCCGGCAGCGGTGGTGGTCTCGTCGTCAGGTCTCGCGGCGTTCATCGCCGCCCAGTCTCCCATCGCGGCCGGACGTGGCCGAACCGCCATCATCGAGCCGACGGAGGGCAGTCCGCACGTTGCCGGCGATCGGAGCCGGTCCGCTACCGGCGTCCGACCGCTGTGGACAGCGAGCCCAGGCAAGTCCGGGCGGCGTAAGGATGCCGGAATGCCGCCGAGCCGCCGCCCGATCCCCTACTCGTGGGAGTGGTGCTGATCGGCACCGGACTCGTCCTCTGGTGGCTCGCTCCCGACGTGGCACGACGCAACGCCGCGATCAGCCGCCTGCTGGTGGGGCGACGGTCTCCCTTGGACAGGTCGCCGACGGCCGCCCGACGGTGCACCGTCGTCGCCGTCCGCACCGGGTCGGTGATCACCGTCGTCGCCGGTGTGTTACTCCTCGGTGCCGCCCCTCCCGGGAGGCGCGACACCGACCGTCTTCCGAGTACCGCCGTACGGGCCGCAGCTGTCGGATCTCAGGAGTCGGGGTGCTCGTCGAGGACGGTGTCGATCTCGGGCAGCAGCGGGGCGAGCTCCGGGAGATCGGCCAGGCTGCTCAGACCCAGCCGCTCCAGGAACAGCGGCGTGGTCGCGTAGAGGCCGCCGCCGCTGTCCGGGTCGCTGCCCACCTCGCGCACCAGCCCACGGGTGATCAGCGTCCGCATGACGCCGTCCACCCCGACCCCCCGGATGCCCGAGATCCGGGCCCGGGTGACCGGCTGGCGGTAGGCGATGACGGCGAGGGTCTCCAGGGCCGCCTGGGTCAGCCGGCTCTTCTGGCCGTCGACCAGGTACCGCCCGACGGCCGGGGCGTGCTCCTCCCGGGTGTAGAGCCGCCATCCCTCCCCCACCCGGCGCAGGGTCAGGCCGGACCGGCGCCGGTCGTAGTCCGCCGCGAGGTCCCCCAGGCCGGCACGAACCTGCTCGACCGGACACCGCAGCGCCGCGGCGAGGGTCTCCTCGTCGACCGGGTCGTCCATGACGAACAGCAGCGCCTCCAGGCCTCCCTGCAGGTCCCCGGGGTCGAGGAGCTGCGACGGCTCCTCCGCCGGCTCGTCGGCGGGCTCGGGCTCCCCGGCCGGGACGTCGGCGGGCGTGGGGTCCTGAGGCGGTTCGACCGGCGCCGGCGGCGGCTGCTCTTCGACCGGGCGCTCGGCCACCCGGGCGGCGAGCTCGCCGGCGACGGCGTCCCACGTCGCCGGGTCGGCCGAACCGCGCTCCTCCGCCTCGCGCCGGGTCGCCGCCAGCTCGGCCGCCAGCGCGTCCCAGGAGATGGGCGAGCGTTCCTGGTGGGGACGTCCCTGGTCCACGGTCACTGCTCCTCCTGGTCATCCCGCTCGATGCCCTGGTCCTCGTCCCGGCCCGTGCCCCCCATCCGGGCAGGCATGGACCCGTCGTAGTCGTCGACGTCGTCCTCGGCGCCGTCGTCCCCGGCGGCTGCGCCGGTCCACCGCACGTGCAGCTCCCCCAGTGGCGTGAGCTGCTCGAACACGACCCGCTGCTGCCGGTAGAGCTCCAGCAGGGCGAGGAAGCGGGCCACGACCTCGCGGGTGTGGGTGCAGTCGGCGGCCAGCGCGCGGAAGCTCGCCGTGCCGGAGCGCACGAGCCGGTTGCGGATCAGCAGCAGCTGCTCGGCGACGCTGACGGCCGGCGCGTGCAGGTGCGAGACGCTGACCACCTCGGGCGCCTTGGGCGTCAGTGCGACGGCGGCCAGCGCCGCGAACTCCCCGGGCGTGATGTCGAGGAGCACCTCGGGAACCAGCTCGGCGAAGCGCGGCTCCAGCGCCGCCGACCGGGGAAAGCGCCGCGCCGCTTCGGTCTCCCGCTGCCGCAGGAACGCCGCCGCCTGCTTGTAGGCCTTGTACTGGAGCAGGCGGGCGAACAGCAGGTCGCGGGCCTCGAGCAGCTCGAGGTCCTCCTCGTCGTCGACGTCCGCGGTCGGCAGGAGCCGGGCCGCCTTGAGGTCGAGCAACGTGGCGGCGATGACCAGGAACTCGCTGGCCTGGTCCAGGTCCAGCTCGTTGCCCAGCGCCCGCAGGTGGGCGATGAACTCGTCGGTCACCCGGGACAGCGCGATCTCGGTGACGTCCAGCTTGTGCTTGCCGATGAGCTGCAGCAGCAGGTCGAACGGACCCTCGAAGTTGGTGAGGTGGACCGTGAAACGCGACTGCGTCTGCGCCTCGGTCACCCCCGCAGCCTAGAGAGGTTCAGCCCTTCAGCCGGTGGACGAGCACGGAGTCCTCGCCCCGCTCGTCGAGGTCGGCGAGCAGCACGGCGATCGCCTCGCGGACGATCCGACCTCGGTCGGCGGCCACACCGTGCTGTCCCCGCAGGGTGAGCCGGGCGCTCTCCAGCGCCATGAGCTCGTCCGCGGAGATGTAGACGGTGATCTTCTCGTCGTGCTTGGTGCGGTCTGTGCGCCGCACCGGGCGGCCGCGCGTCGGGATGTTCGGCTGCAGGGTCGGCACCGGCGCCGCGGAGCGGAAGGACGCCAGATCGTCCCCACCGCCCGAGGTCGCGCCGCCGGGCACGAGGGTCAGCGGCATGCCGGGCCCGGCCTCGTCGTCCTCGGCGCGCCGTGCGGTTCCTCCGCCGCGGAGCGCCGGCGAACTGGTGGTCGTGCCGAGGTTGGGCAGCTCGGTGACCTCGGGAGCCGCCGGGGCGGTGTCGGTGCGGCGGAACAGCTCCGACGCACCGGGCAGCACGGGACGACGTGTCATGCCGACACCTCCTCGCTGGCGCTCGTCGGCTGCATGACCCGAGTCGCTGTGCCCATTGGTGATGTCGCCAGCTCGATCACAGTGCGAGCACCTCCTTGGCGAGGTCGCGGTAGGCCGCGGCGCCGGACGACGTGGGGGCCCACGTGGTGATCGGCTGCCCGGCGACGGTGGTCTCCGGGAAGCGCACGGTGCGCTGGATGACGGTTTGGAACACGGTGTCGTCGAAGGCCTCGACGACCCGGCTGAACACCTCGCGGCAGTGGACGGTCCGCGAGTCGTACATGGTCGCGAGGATGCCGGAGATCTCCAGCGACGGGTTCAGCCGCTCTTTGACCTTGTCGATGGTGTCGACGAGCAGCGCCACACCCCGCAGGGAGAAGAACTCGCACTCCAGCGGGATGATGACGCCCTGTGCCGCGGTGAGGGCGTTGACCGTCAGCAGCCCGAGGGACGGCTGGCAGTCGATGAGGATGTAGTCGTAGTCCTTGCGCACGTCGGCCAGCACCCGCAGCAGGGTCTGCTCGCGGGCCACCTCGCTGACCAGCTGCACCTCCGCGGCCGACAGGTCGATGTTGCTCGGGACCAGGTCCAGCCCCGGGATGTCCGTGGGCACCCGGACGTCGGCCAGCGTCGTCCGGCGCTCCATGAGCGCGTTGTAGATCGTCCGGTCCATGTTCTGGGCCGGGATGCCCAGACCGACCGACAGCGCCCCCTGGGGGTCGAGGTCGATCAGGAGCACGCGCCGGCCGAACTCGGTCAGCGCGGCACCGAGGTTGATCGTGGACGTCGTCTTGCCGACGCCGCCCTTCTGGTTGCACATCGCGATGACGCGGGCGGGCCCGTGCTCGGTCAGGGGCTTCGGGTCGGGCAGGGGGAGCTGCCGTGCACGCGCGGGGTCCTGCCGCGAGACGGCACCCATCTCGGGGCCGCTGACGTGCGGGCGCGCGACGGCGAAGGCCGCGTCCGCTCGGGTAGCCATGAGTCGATTGCCTCCACTCGTGCCCGGTCCGGGAGTTCCGGTCGCGGCCAGCCGTGGCCGCTCGGGTGACGCCGACGTTAGGGAGAGCCACAGAACTTCCCAAGGAGGCACGCCGCGCGCCGCCTTGGCCTGGCCACGTGTGACAACGGGTGGGATCGCACAAGTCGAAACAGATGACAACTACTGTCGAGAAGACGCCTCCGTCATGTCAGGCGATCGCGCGCGGATGGCTGGTCGCGTAGACCTCGCGGAGCCGGTCGACGGTGACCAGCGTGTAGATCTGCGTCGTGGTGACCGAGGCGTGGCCGAGCAGCTCCTGGACGACGCGGACGTCCGCCCCGCCGTCGAGCAGATGGGTGGCGAAGGAGTGCCGGAGCGTGTGCGGCGACACCGCTGAGGCCTCCAGGCCGCCCGCCGCGCCGGCCAGCTCGGCGGCCGCACGGAGGATCGACCAGGCGCTCTGCCGCGACAGCGGCCCGCCTCGGGCGTTGAGGAACAGCGGGCCACCGCGGACCCCGCTGCGGCTGCGGGCGGCCAGGGCGGGGCGGGCGCCGACGAGGTAGTCCTCGACCGCATGCAGCGCGTAGCTGCCGACGGGCACGACTCGCTCCTTGCCGCCCTTGCCGGCCAGGCGCACGACCGCCTGCCCGCGGTCGACGTCGTCCACCGCCAGCCCGACGGCCTCGGAGATGCGCGCCCCGGTGCCGTAGAGGAGCTCGAGCAGCGCCCGGTCTCGCAGCCCCCGCGGGCCCTCCACCGTGCCGGCCGCCTCGATCAGCGCGACGACCGACTCGACCGGTACCGCTTTGGGCAGCCGGCGGGCAGGGGTCGGTGGTCGGACCTCCGCGGCGACGTCGCCGGCGACCAGCCCGTCGAGCACGGCGAAGCGGTGCAGACCCCGGACCGCCACGACGGCGCGCGCCGCGGACGTCGCCGAAAGCGGCGGATGGTCGTCGTCCCCCGAGCGGAGGGCGCTGAGGAAGCCGGCGACGTCTGACTCCGCGATCTCGCCGAGCGTCCGGACGCCCGCAGCGGTCAGGTAACTCAGGTAGCGGCGCAGGTCGCGGCGGTAGGACGCGATGCTGTTCGCCGCCAG
>JALYMS010000196.1 GCA_030773535.1 Actinomycetota bacterium
GTCCCACCGGTGCACCAGCATGTCCCAGACGTAGAACTGCTCGAACGCCGCGCCGACCGTCGTGGGTCCGAAGAAGCCCTCGAACTGCCGAGCGGGCACGGCGTCGTCGGAAAGCGCCTCGGCGACCTGCTTCGCGTGCCGGCGCCAGGCGGCACGGGGTCGGCCGCGACGTCGGGTGCCTCGCCGAGGTCGACGCCGTGCGTGGCGAGGAACTCCCGCTGCGTCCCGATCAGATGTCCGACGACGTCAGCGGCAGACCACTTCCCGCAGGGCGAGGGATTCCCCCAGCCGTTCACCGGCACGGCGTCCAGGATCTGGGAGAGGGGTCGGTCGGCTGCGTCGTACCGCATCGCTGTCGGGTTCATGCCCCGACCGTAGGAAGGTGCGGCAGGCTCGTATTGATGAGACCCGACAGCTACCGGCCGGACGCCGGAACCACCTCGCCGGATCCCATCGAGCGGGCACACCTGCGTGAGCCCGGCGACGCGTCGCACGTGATGTACCGGTATCCGGCGGACTCCGAGTTCGACGGCCTGCTGCAGCGCTTCTGGATCCCCGTCTGGTCGGTGGCGCCGAGGCTCCGCAGCGGGTCCTGCAGTACCCGGTGGCCCGCGTGGTCGTCTCCGCCGACTACGCCCGCTTCTACGGCGTCGTTTCCGGCCTGTCGGTCACGACCCTGACCGGGAGCGGCTGGGCGGTCGGCGTCATGTGCGCGCCGGCCGCGGGAACGCTCCTCACCGGCGGCTCCATGAGCCGGTACACCGACCGGTACGTCGACGTAGCCGACGTCCTGGTGGGCGCCGCGGGGGGACTCACCCCGAAATGGCTCATCCAGCCCCGGCGGCTGCAGGAGGCCGTCGAACGGCTGCGCGGCACCCCGGACAGCCTCGGCGACGTAGCAGCGCTGCTCGGCTACGCCGACCAGGCGCACTTCACCCGCGACTTCGCCCGCGTGACCGCCATGACGCCGGGGCAGTTCGCCGCTCGGCACGCTCCCGGGAGCTGACGGGAGCGGCCAACGGGCGCGTCCCTAGGCTGTCGGCCGTGCCGAAGCTGCAGCTGCTCCCCGCCGTCGACGTCGCGGACGGGCAGGCCGTCCGGCTCGTCCAGGGGGAAGCCGGCAGCGAGACGTCCTACGGCGATCCGCTCGAGGCCGCTCTGCAGTGGCAGCGGGACGGCGCCGAGTGGGTGCACCTGGTGGACCTGGACGCGGCCTTCGGCCGCGGCAGCAACCGGAAGCTGCTGGCCCGCGTAGTGGGCGAAGTCGACGTCGCGGTCGAGCTCTCCGGGGGCATCCGCGACGACGAGTCGCTGACGGCGGCGCTGGCCACCGGCTGCCGGCGGGTCAACCTCGGCACCGCCGCGCTGGAGTCGCCGGAGTGGTGCGCCCGGGCGATCGCCGAGTACGGGGACCGGATCGCCGTCGGCCTGGACGTGCGCGGCACGCGGCTGGCTGCCCGCGGCTGGACCCGGGAGGGCGGCGAGCTCTACGAGACCCTCGCCCGCCTGGACGCGGAGGGCTGCGCGCGCTACGTCGTCACCGACATCACCAAGGACGGCACGCTGCGCGGACCGAACCTGGACCTGCTGCGCGAGGTCTGTGCCGCGACGCCGAAGCCGGTGATCGCCTCCGGTGGGGTCAGCTCGCTCGACGACATCCGTGCCCTCGCCGGCCTGGCCCCGATCGGCGTCGAGGGCGCCATCGTCGGCAAGGCGCTCTACGCCGGTGCCTTCACTCTGCCCGAGGCGCTGGCCGTCACCGCCGAGGGGGCAGCGTGAGCGTGATCCGGCTCGGCTCCGGCGTGCCGTGGGAGACCGTCGTCGGATACAGCCGGGTGGTCGTCCGGGGGGACGCGGCGTGGGTGAGCGGCACGACGTCGGTGGTGGACGGCGCCGTCGCCCATCCCGATGACGCCGGTGCCCAGACCCGCCAGGTCCTGGCCACGATCGCGGCCGCCCTGGAGCGGGCCGGCTTCACCCTCGCCGACGTCGTCCGCACCCGGATCTTCGTCACCGACATCTCCCGCTGGGAGGAGGTCGGCCGGGCCCACGGCGAGGTCTTCGGCGACATCCGCCCGGCCGCCACGATGGTGCAGGTCGCTGCGCTGATCGATCCCGCCCTGCTGGTGGAGATCGAGGCGGACGCCGTCCGTGGGTTGCCCGCATGAGTCTCGCGGTGCGGGTGATCCCGTGCCTGGACGTCGACGCCGGCCGGGTGGTCAAGGGCGTCAACTTCGTCGACCTCCGCGACGCCGGCGACCCGGTCGAGATGGCGCGCGTCTACGACGCCGAGGGCGCCGACGAGCTCACCTTCCTCGACATCACGGCGAGCTCCGGCGAGCGGGCCACCACCTACGACATCGTGAGCCGCACGGCCGAGAGCGTGTTCATCCCGCTCACCGTCGGCGGCGGCGTCCGCAGTGCCGACGACGTCGACCGGCTGCTGCGGGCCGGGGCGGACAAGGTGGGCGTCAACACCGCGGCGGTGGCCCGGCCCGAACTGATCGCCGAGATCGCCGACCGGTTCGGCAACCAGGTGCTGGTGTTGTCGCTGGACGCGCGCCGCTGCCGGGACGGCGCGGCCACCGACTCGGGCTTCGAGATCACCACCCACGGCGGGCGCCGTGGCACCGGACGGGACGCCGTCGAGTGGGCGGTGCAGGCGGCCGAGCTGGGGGCGGGAGAGATCCTGCTCAACTCGATGGACGCCGACGGGACCCGCGCCGGTTTCGACCTCGAGCTCATCGGGGCCGTGCGCCGCGAGGTCTCCGTGCCGGTGATCGCCAGCGGGGGAGCGGGCGCGACCGAGCACTTCCCGCCAGCGGTGCAGGCCGGCGCCGACGCGGTGCTCGCCGCGAGCGTCTTCCACTTCGGCCAGCTCCGGGTGGGGGACGTGAAGGCCGCCCTCGCCGCCGCCGGATTCCCCGTCCGACGGGAGAGCGATCACTCGATCGCCTGAACCGCGACCCGAGGCAGCCTGCTCCGGCAGATCAGCGGAGCGCGCGGGGGAGGAGCGCAGGGGACCCGAACCGGAGAAGGTTTCCGTCCGGATCGACGTGGACCCCCTCGTCGAGGCCGTAGTCGGCGCGGCTCGGCGGCTGCAGCCGACCGTCGACGCCTGCAGCCGACCATTCCTGGTAGAGGGCCTCGGCGTCGTCGACCCAGAGATAGGCGCACGACGTGGTCGCTGCGGCATCGATGCGGTCGACCTTCGCCAGGTGCAGCTCGACGCCGTCCCGGGACGCGTATCCGTAGTAGTCGGCGCCGTCGTAGGCCTCGACCGTGAAACCGAGGCGCTCGTAATGAGCCAGCGCCCGCGCCAGGTCCGTGGTGACGAACACGGGAGCGATCCGGCGCACCGTGGTGGGGGACATGGTCGGACGGTAACCGTGCGCCGGGCGTCGAGAGGGGTATGCCGACGTCGTCGTCGCCGCTGAGCGGGAGCGGCGACGCGCCGGGCAAACCGGCTGGACCTACGCGGAGCGGACACCGAGACTCCAGCAGTGCTGCTGACCCTGTCGACGACGTACCGGCCCGCGACCGACCTTGGCTTCCTGCTGCACAAGAACCCCGAGCGGGCGCAGTCGGTGGACGTCTCGGCGGGCACGGCGCACGTCTTCTACCCGGAGGCGGACGACGCGCGCTGCACGGTCGCGTTGCTGCTCGAGGTGGACCCGATCGCGCTGGTCCGCGGCGCGCGCGGGACGTCGCCGGAGGGGTTCAGCCTGGGTCAGTACGTCAACGACCGTCCGTACGCGGCGTCGAGCCTGCTCGCGGTCGCGCTCGGCAAGGTGTTCGCCAGCGCCCGCCGCGGCGTGAGCAAGGAGCGGCCGGATCTGGTCGACGTCCCGCTGCCCCTGGAGGTCCGCCTGCCGGCGCTCTCCTGCCGCGGAGGCGCCGAGATGGCGGAGCGGTTCTTCGGGCCGCTCGGCTGGGACGTCGAGGCCCGTGCCGTACCCCTCGACGAGACGTTCCCCGAGTGGGGCGACTCCCG
>JALYMS010000197.1 GCA_030773535.1 Actinomycetota bacterium
GGTGTTGCGGGCCAGCCCCAGCCGCTGCGACAGCGCCATGACGCTGGCCCGCGGGTCCTCGGCAAGGGCCAGCAGCAGCCGGGCGTCGGTGGCGTCCACATCGGGCACGCTGGGCAGTCTGACACCCTGCCGGTCGTCGCGGTGCATGCTCTGCGCAATCAGCTCGAGGGATCGTGCGCAGATTGTTTCGAGCGTGGAGGTGTCCTATCGGGGCGAGGTCGTGCCAGGATGTGTGAACGGCGCCACACCCCGGTGCCTTGCAGGCACGTCCAGCACTGCCCCGCCGCCGGCGACCCCGGCACGTGGGGAGACGGTGAGGAGAACTCGATGACGGCGTTGCGACAGGCCACCGAGGTGGTCGACCCGGTACCCGGAGCGGGCGCCCCCCATCTGCCGCAGCAGCCCGACCTGGTGCAGCTGCTCACCCCCGAGGGCGAGCGGGTCGAGCACCCGGACTACTCCCTCGACCTGGGCGACGACGAGCTGCGCGGGCTGTACCGCGACCTCGCGCTGGTCCGCCGCTGGGACGTGGAGGCGACCGCGCTGCAACGGCAGGGCGAGCTCGGCATCTGGGCCTCTCTGCTCGGCCAGGAGGCAGCCCAGGTCGGTGCCGGCCGCGCGATGGCCGACGGCGACATGGCGTTCCCCACCTACCGCGAGCACGGCGTCGCCTGGACCCGCGGGGTCGACCCGCTGCAGGTCATGGGCCTGTTCCGCGGCGTGGACAACGGCGGCTGGGACCCGGCGGCGCTGGGCTTCAACCTCTACACGATCGTCATCGGCGCCCAGTGCCTGCACGCGACCGGCTACGCGATGGGGGTCCAGCGCGACGGCGCCGAGAGCGCCGTCCTGGCCTTCCTCGGGGACGGTGCGACGAGCCAGGGCGAGGTCAACGAGGCGATGATCTTCGCCGCCAGCTTCTCCGCGCCGGTGGTCTTCTTCTGCCAGAACAACCAGTACGCGATCAGCGTCCCCCTGGAAAGGCAGTCCCGGGTACCTCTGTTCCAGCGGGCGGCCGGGTTCGGCTTCCCCGGCGTGCGGGTGGACGGCAACGACGTCCTCGCCGTCCTCGCGGTGACCCGCGCGGCGCTCGCCGCGGCGCGGGAAGGCCAGGGGCCCACGTTCATCGAGGCGTTCACCTACCGGATGGGGGCCCACACCACCTCCGACGACCCCACCCGCTACCGGCTGGCGAGCGAGCTGGAGGAGTGGAAGCTGCGCGACCCGATCGCCCGGCTCAAGGCCTACCTCTCCCGGAGCGGCATCGCCGACGCCGCCTTCTTCGACTCCGTGGACGCCGAGGGCGACGAGCTCGCCGCCCGGATCCGGAAGGGCACGACCGAGATGGCCGATCCCGAGCCCACGTCGATGTTCGACCACGTCTACGCCGAGCAGACGCCACCGTTGGCCGCCCAGCGGGCCGAATTCGTGGAGTACCACGCGTCGTTCGAGGGTGGCGAGCACTGATGGCGCTCACGAGAAGGACGCCCGAGCGAGCATCGCTGAGAGCGCCAGCGACCGAGGAGCGGAACGAGGGCGGAGTCGAGTCATGAGCATGGAGACCCTGACCATCGGCAAGGCACTCAACCTCGGCCTGCGGAGGGCGATGGAGGACGACGCCAAGGTCGTCCTCATGGGCGAGGACATCGGCAGGCTCGGCGGCGTCTTCCGGATCACCGACGGCCTGCAGAAGGACTTCGGCGAGGACCGCGTCGTCGACACCCCGCTCGCCGAGGCCGGCATCCTCGGCACCGCCGTCGGCCTGGCGATGCGCGGCTACCGACCGGTCTGCGAGATCCAGTTCGACGGATTCGTCTTCCCCGCCTACAACCAGATCGTCACCCAGGTCGCCAAGATCCACGCCCGTTCCCAGGGCAAGGTGGCCATGCCGATCGTCATCCGGATCCCGTTCGGCGGCGGCATCGGTGCCGTCGAGCACCACAGCGAGAGCCCCGAGGCCTACTTCGCGCACACCCCGGGCCTGAAGGTGGTGGCGGTCAGCAACCCGGTCGACGCCTACTGGGGCATCCAGCAGGCGATCGCCCACCCCGACCCGATCGTCTTCCTGGAGCCCAAGCGCCGGTACTGGGAGAAGGCGCCGGTCGATCCCGACGCTCCGCCCGGCCCGCTGTTCGCGTCCCGGGTCGTCCGGGGCGGCGACGACGTCACCGTGCTGGCCTACGGCCCGATGGTGAAGACGGCGCTGCAGGCGGCCGAGGCCGCGGCGGAGGAGGGCCGCTCGCTCGAGGTGATCGACCTGCGCACCGTGTCGCCGCTCGACCTGGAGCCGGTGTTCGAGTCGGTGCGCCGCACGGGCCGCTGCGTCGTCGTCCACGAGGCGGCGGTCACCCTGGGCATCGGGGCCGAGATCGCCGCTCGGGTCACCGAGACCTGCTTCCACTCGCTGGAGGCCCCGGTCCTGCGCGTCGGGGGCTACGACACCCCCTATCCGCCGTCGAAGCTGGAAGAGGAGTACCTGCCCGACCTGGACCGGGTGCTGGACGCTGTCGACCGCTCCCTGGAGTTCTGAGGCAATGACGTCCCCCAGCGCCACGCTGCGCCAGTTCCGGCTCCCCGACGTCGGCGAGGGCCTCACCGAGGGCGAGATTCTCCAGTGGCTGGTCGCCGTCGGCGACACCGTCACCGTCAACCAGCCGCTGTGCGAGGTGGAGACGGCGAAGGCCGCGGTCGAGCTGCCCTCGCCCTACGCCGGCACGGTCGTCGAGCTGTTGTTCGAGGCCGGCACGATGGTCGACGTCGGCGCACCCATCATCACGATCGACGTCGGGGGCGGGTCCGCGACGGCATCGGCTGCCGACGCCGGGCCCGCCGCTGAGGCTCGGCCCGCCGCCGACGCGGAGCCGGCCGCAGGCCTCATCGGCGGCCCCGCCCCGGGGGGCCGGACCTCCGTCCTGGTCGGCTACGGGCCGCGGAACACCGACGCCCGGCGCCGTCCCCGCCGAGTGACCGTGGCCGACCGGACGACCGACCTGCCGTCGGCCGCGAACGGGTCGGGCGGACGGCAGGAGCCGGAGGGAGCGCCGCTCCTGCCTACCGCCCCGGACGTCCGCACCAAGCCGGTCCGGCACGGCGGGCTCGAGGTTGGGCGTCAGGCCGAGGCACTCGCGCTGCGCGGCGACGCCGCGACGGCGCTCGGGGTGGCTCCCGGTCGCGGGAGGCTCCGGCCCCTGGCCAAGCCGCCGGTGCGCAAGTACGCCAAGGACCTCGGGATCGACCTGGCCACCGTCACGGGCACCGGCGACGGCGGGGTCATCACCCGGGCCGACATCGACGCGGCCGTCTCAGGAACCGCCGCTACGCAGGCGCTGGTGGACAGCACGGGAACGGGCGCCCGCGAGCAGCGGATCCCGATCAAGGGCGTCCGCAGGCACACCGCGGCCGCGATGGTGACCAGCGCGTTCACCGCCCCGCACGTGACCGAGTTCCTGACCGTCGACGTGACCCGGATGATGAGGCTCCGCACCCGGCTGGCCGCCCGCCCGGAGGTCGCCGCGGCGAAGATCAGCCCGCTGCTCTTCGTGGCCAAGGCGGTGCTGCTCGCCGCCCGCCGGCACCCGATGGTGAACAGCTCGTGGGACGAGGCGGCCCAGGAGATCGTGGTCAAGGACTACGTGAACCTGGGTATCGCGGCGGCCACGCCCCGCGGGCTCGTCGTCCCCAACATCAAGGACGCCGGCCGGCTGTCCCTGGCCGAGCTCGCGCGGGAGCTGACGGAGCTGACCGAGACCGCGCGCGCCGGGAAGAGCACTCCGGCCGACATGGCCGGCGGCACGATCACCATCACCAACGTGGGGGTCTTCGGCGTCGACACCGGGACACCGATCCTGAACCCGGGTGAGTCCGCGATCCTGGCCTTCGGAGCGATCCGCGAGCTGCCGTGGGTGCACAAGGGCAAGATCCGCGTCCGTCAGGTGACCCAGCTGTCGCTGTCGTTCGATCACCGCATCATCGACGGCGAGCTGGGGTCGCGGTTCCTGGCCGACGTCGGCGCGATCCT
>JALYMS010000198.1 GCA_030773535.1 Actinomycetota bacterium
ACCAGGTGCAGGCCCATGCCGCCCTGCGCGGGATCGCGGTCGACCGCCGGCGTGGGCATCGACTCGGGCGCACGGTCGCTGACGTCGATCAGCCAGCCGCCGCTGCCGGCCACGACCGTCGCCACGACGGGAGCCTGCCCGTGGCGCAGCGCGTTGGACGCCAGTTCGTCGAAGGCGAGAACGAGCCGTTCGGCGGCCGTGTCATCGGGGTCGCAGGGAAAGCCGACGCCGTCCAGTCTGCCACGCAGGCCCGCCCGGGCCGCCGGCAGTTCGGCGATCCCGGCGAGGTTCCACCGCCAGACGTCCCCACGTCCGTCCGGTAGCGGTCGTACCGGCCAGGTGTGTCGACCCATGCCCTCCCCCCTCGGGATCACGGTGTCTCGAACACGTTCCGCAATGCCCAGCGGTGAGCCCGCCCAACCACGGGGCCGAGGACTTCTGCCTCTACGGGGGTGGCTCCGCCGTGCGGTCGGACGGCGGCGCGGCGACCCGCACCGCGACGAGGGCCACGTCGTCCTGAGGAGTGCCGAGGAGCATCCGCCGCAGCAGGGCGTCGCAGAGGTCGTCGAGCGGCTGCTCCGCGAGGTCGCGAAGGTGCTCGACCAGCCGGCCGGTTCCTTCGTCGATGGTGCTGCCGCGGCGTTCGATCAGCCCGTCGCTGTAGAGGAGGACGACGGTTCCGGGCCGCAGAGAAGTCACCGACTCGGCCCGGTCGGCGGTCGGGTCGACGCCCAGCATCAGGTCGCCGACCGGTTCGCCGAGCAGGGTGACGCCGCCCTCGGGATCCAGGAGCAGCGGTGGCGGATGTCCGGCGTTCGCCCAGCGAAGGCGGTTCCAGGCGGGTGCGCCGCTCCCTGCGCGCTCGAGCCGGGCCACCACGGCCGTGGCCATCGTGTCGGTGTGCATGTCCGCCATCGCCTCGTCGAGGCCGCGGAGCACCTCGGCCGGGCCGGCGCGGCTGTGGTGCGCGATGCCCCGCAGCAGACCGCGTAGCTGGCCCATGGCTGCGGCCGCGGCGGTGTCGTGTCCGACGACGTCGCCGATCACCACGACCGCGGCGCCGTCGCGCTGGAGGAAGGCGTCGTACCAGTCACCGCCCACGCGGGCCGCCTCGGCGGCGGGCACGTAGCGGACGACCACCTCCGCGGCGTCGATTTCGGGCGGGTCGGTCAGCAGGCTGCGCTGGAGGGCCTCGGCCAGCTGCGCCTGCTGGCTCTGCCGGTGCACCCGCTCGATGGCTCGGCCCGCCTGGGCGGCCACCTGCGCCAGCGTCTCCAGGTCGTCGTCGCCCATGACGCGACCGGGGTCCTGGTAGAGGGTCAGGACGCCGACGGTGCGCTCCTCCGCGGGAAGCGGGAGGACCACGGCCGTCGCCGGGCCCAGCGCTCTCAGCACGCCGCGGGCGGGCCCCGGTGGCATGAGCTCGAGCACGGCGGTCACGGACTGCGTCACGGAGGTACCCGTGCGCAGCGCCAGGGCCACGGGGGAGGCGATGGGCAGGGTGTCCAGGCGGATCTCGGTGTACCGCTCCAGCAGCGCACGGCGGCATGGATCGGTGTGCCAGCTCCCCACGTCGCGGGCGCGACCCTCGCGGTCCACCACGGTGACGATGCAGGCGTCGGCCAGTGTGGGGACGACGAGCTGGGCCAGTCGGCCGAGCGCGGACTCGCCGTCCAGTGCGCCGGAGAGTTCAGCGGTGACCGAGCTCAGCAGGGTCGTCCGTCCCTGAGCCCGACGGGCGGCCTCCTCTGCCCGTACGCGCCCGGTGACGTCGAGGAAGTAGATGGCGAGACCGCCGGGCTCCGGCCACGCGCGGACCTCGTACCAGCCGTCGGTCGCCCCGCCGGGGTCGGCGGCCTCGAAGCTCACCGGCTCCCCGGAGCGGATCGCGGTGCGGAAGGCCCGGTCGAACACGCTCCCGACGGTTCCCGGGAAGACGTCGCCCACCCGCCGGCCGAGGAACTCCTCGCGCGGGCGTCGCATCAGCTGTTCGGCCTGGGCGTTGATGTAGCGGAAGCACCAGTCGGGGTCGAGCAGGCAGAACGCCGCCGGCATCGCGTCCAGGACGCGGACGAGGTCCACTCCGTCGGGTCCCGGCACGCCCAGCTCTGCACGGACGCCCGCGGCAGGCGGCCGGGTACCGCCGTCGGCGCCGATGACGTCCACGGCGTCCCCTCAGCCTCCGGCTCGGCCCCCTGGCGGAGCGGCTCGGCTGGATTGTGTCCAACGCACCCGGCGATGCCAAGGACTCCGGGAACGCCCGGGTCGCGTCGATCAGGGACTTCGGACGGGGGACCGGCTCAGGCCAGGGTGAGCGCGAAGGCGACGAGGAAGCCCAGGGTCGTGATGAGGCCCGTCCACGCGTGGGTCTGCTCGAACGCCTCCGGGATCATGGTGTCCGCGATCATGGTGAGGATCGCGCCGGCCGCCAGCGCGGTGATCACGGCCTCCACTTCCGGCGGTGCCCCGCCGACAAGCAGGTAGCCGAGCAGCGCGGACAGCCCGCTGGCGACGGCAATGCCGCCCCAGACGCCGAAGACGTACCTCGCGGACCGGCCGCTGCGCTTCATGCCGGCCGCGCTCGACATGCCCTCGGGGACGTTCGAGATGAACACCGCGGCGAGCACGGGCAGGCTCACCGCACCGCCGCCCAGCAGCCCGAGGCCGAGGACCACCGACTCCGGGACGCCGTCGAGCAGCGCTCCCACCGCTATGGCGGCGCCGCTTCCAGGTATCTGGTCCTCCGACGGCTGCTGGCCCTGCGAACGCTTCCGGTGGCGGGCCCCCAGCCGCTCGAGCGCAAGGCTGGCCAGTACGTAGAGGACGGCACCCACGAGGAAGCCGGCCGCCGTCGGGACGAGGCCGCCCGTCGCCGCTGCCTCCTGCATCAGGTCGAAGGCCACGGCGGAGATGAGCACACCGGACCCGAAGGCCATCACCGCGGCGACGACGCGGGGCCGCACCGGGACGAACCAGGCAATCAGGGCGCCCAGGACGAGCGCTCCACCGCCGACGAGGCCCCAGAGGCCGGCCTCCAGCCAGATCGGCACGGCGCTCAGTCCGGGTGGCGGAGGAGATAGCGGCCGAAGTGCGGGACGGTGAAGGCGATGGACCCCCGCTCGGCGGAGTAGACGAGCCCCTTCTTGATCAGCGAGTCGCGCGCAGGAGAGAGGGAGGCGGGCTTGCGGCCCAGCGAGGCGGCGACCTCCGACGTGGGCACAGCCGCCCCCGCTTCCCCGCCGAGCTCGGCCATCGCGTGCATGTACTCCCGCTCGGCCGGGGTGGCGCGGTCGTAGCGGGAGCCGAAGAAGCCGACGGCCAGCTCCGCCTCGGCGACCGGCGCCGCCATGGCGACGTCGGCGGCAGTGACGGGGGAGGAGGCGGCGACGTCCCAGGTGACCTTGCCGTACGCCTGCACGAAGTACGGGTAGCCGTCGGCGGCCTCGTACAGCGCATCGAGGGCAGCCGGCTCGAACTCGACGTCCTCCCGTTCGGCCGGGGCGAGCAGCGCGCGGTCGGCCGCCTCCCGGTCCAGCCGGTCGATCCGCAGGTACCGGAACAGCCGTTCCGAGTAGCTCTTGGAGGCGCTGAGCACGGCGGGTAGGTGGGGAAGTCCCGCGCCGACGACGATCAGCGGGGCGCCCTGCTGGGAGAGCTCGTGGCAGGCCGCGCAGATCGCCGAGACGTCGTCGGGCTGCACGTCCTGCATCTCGTCGATGAACAGCGCGATGCCGCTGCCGATGTCGGCGGCCACCCCGGCGGCGTCGCTGAGCAGCTCGACCAGGTCGATCTCCATGTCGCCGGAGTCGGCCCGCCCGCTCGCGGCCGGCACGTCGATGCCCGGCTGCCAGCGGTCGCGCACCTTCGCGGCCGGGCCGTCCGCCTGCCGTTGCGCGAAGGCCTTGAGGACGCCGAGCACCTCCTCCATGGATTCCTGGTCCCGGTGCCGCGGTCCCAGCTCGCGCAGGGCCATGTGCAGCGCCGAGGAGACCGGGCGGCGCAACGACTGGTCGGGCCGGGCCTCGATCTTCCCGGTGCCCCAGCCGCGGGAGATCGCGGCCGAGCGCAGCTGGTTGAGCAGCACGGTCTTGCCCACGCCCCGCAGTCCGGTGAGCACGAGGGAGCGCTCGGGACGGCCGTGCG
>JALYMS010000199.1 GCA_030773535.1 Actinomycetota bacterium
CGGCCGTGCCGGTCCTCGTCGTCACCGCCGGCGAGCGCGACGCGGACCAGGCCGCCGACCTGCTGCGCTGCTTCCTCCCGGGTCAGCGGGTCGAGACCTTCCCCGCCTGGGAGACGCTCCCGCACGAGCGGCTGAGCCCGCGGCCGGACACCGTCGGCCGGCGCCTCGCGGTGCTGCGCGACCTGACCCACCCGCGCGAGTTGGGGGCGATCGACGTGCTCGTCGCGCCGGTGCGCAGCGTGCTGCAGCCGCTGGCGCCGGGTCTCGGCGACCTCGTTCCGGTCACGCTGCAGCCCGGGGACGAGGCCGACCTGGAGGACGTGGCGCGGTCGCTTGCCGACGCGGCGTACACCCGGGTGGAACTGGTCGAGAAGCGCGGCGAGTTCGCCGTCCGCGGTGGCCTGCTCGACGTCTTCCCGCCGACCGAGCCGCATCCGGTGCGGGTGGAGTTCTGGGGCGACGAGGTCGACGATCTGCGCTACTTCTCCGCCGCGGACCAGCGCTCGCTCGACGAGCGGCCCGAACGCCTGTGGGCGCCACCGTGCCGCGAACTACTGCTCACCCCGGAGGTGCGGGAGCGCGCGGCCGCACTCGCCGCGGAGCACCCGGAGCTGACCGAGATCCTCGGCAAGCTCGCCGAGGGCATCGCAGTGGAGGGCATGGAGTCGCTGATCCCCGCTCTGGTGCCCGGGACGATGCAGCTGCTCACCGCCCTCCTCCCGCAGGGCACCCACGTGCTGGTCTGCGATCCCGAGCGCGTGCGCACCCGCGCCGCCGACCTGGTCCGCACGGCCGAGGAGTTCCTCGCCGCGTCCTGGTCGACCGCCGCGGAGGCCGGTTCCGCGCCCATCGACCTCGGGGCGTCGTCCTTCCGCGACCTGGCGGACGTGGAGACGGCGGCTCGGCTGCGCGGTCTGCCCTGGTGGACGACGGGATCGTTCTCGCTGGCAGCCGAGGACGCCGCGGACGACGGCGTCATACATCTCGAGACCACGACGGTCGAGCGGTTCTCCGGTGACGTGGGGCGGGCCACGGAGCAGGTGCGCGACTGGTCCCGCGCAGGATGGCGGGTCGTCGTCACGTTCGCCGGGCCGGGCCCCGCGCAGCGCGCGGCCGACCAGTTCACCGAGGCAGACCTCGGGGTCCGGCTGGTGCCCGATCTCGCCGCGGCGCCCGAGGCCGGGCTCGCGCACATCACCCAGAGCAACCTGGAGTCCGGTTTCGCCTTCCCGGGGATCGGTCTGGCGCTGCTCACCGAGCACGACCTCACCGGCCAGCGCGGGACGTCGATGCGCGACGCGGTCAAGATGCCGGCCCGCCGGCGCAACGCGGTCGACCTCGCCCAGCTGCAGCCCGGCGATCTCGTCGTCCACGAGCAGCACGGCATCGGCCGCTACATCGAGATGGTCAGCCGCACCGTCAACGGCGGACAGCGGGACTACCTGATCGTCGAGTACGCGCCCTCGCGCCGGAACCAGCCGCCGGACCGGCTGTTCATGCCCACCGACGCCCTCGACCAGCTGACCCGCTACGTGGGCGGTGAGGCGCCGGCGCTGTCGAAGCTGGGCGGGGCCGACTGGCAGAAGACGAAGAACTCCGCGCGCAAGGCGGTCAAGCAGATCGCCGCGGAGCTGATCCGGCTCTACTCCGCGCGCATGGCGACGAAGGGTCACGCCTACGGGCCGGACACCGTGTGGCAGCGCGAGCTGGAGGACGCGTTCCCGTTCCAGGAGACGCCCGACCAGCTCGGCGCCATCGACGAGGTGAAGGCCGACATGATGCAGCCGGTCCCGATGGACCGGATCATCTGCGGCGACGTCGGCTACGGGAAGACCGAGATCGCCGTCCGGGCGGCGTTCAAGGCGGTGCAGGACGGCAAGCAGGTCGCCGTCCTGGTCCCGACGACGCTGCTGGCCAACCAGCACGTCAAGACCTTCTCCGAGCGCTTCGCGCAGTTCCCGGTGACCGTCGCCGTCCTCTCCCGGTTCCAGTCGAAGGCCGAGAGCGACGAGATCGTCCGCAAGCTGGCCGAGGGCGAGATCGACGTCCTCGTCGGCACCCACCGACTGCTGCAGCCGACGACCCGCTTCAAGGAGCTGGGGCTGGTCATCGTCGACGAGGAGCAGCGCTTCGGCGTCGAGCACAAGGAGTACCTCAAGACCATGCGGACGGCGGTCGACGTCCTGTCGATGTCGGCCACGCCGATCCCCCGCACGCTGGAGATGAGCCTGACCGGCATCCGGGAGATGTCGACGATCCTCACCCCGCCCGAGGAGCGGCACCCGGTGCTGACCTACGTGGGGGCGTGGGAGGACAAGCAGATCGCCGCCGCGATCCGCCGCGAGCTTCTGCGCGACGGTCAGGTCTTCGTGATCCACAACCGGGTGCAGTCGATCGACAAGGCGGCGGCGAAGATCCGCAACCTGGTGCCCGAGGCGCGGGTGGCGGTCGGCCACGGCCAGATGAAGGAGCACGAGCTCGAGCGGGTCATGGTCGGGTTCTGGGAGAAGGAGTACGACGTCCTGGTCGCGACCACGATCGTCGAGTCCGGGCTGGACATCCCCAACGCCAACACCCTGATCGTCGACCGGGCCGACACCTTCGGCCTCTCCCAGCTGCACCAGATCCGGGGTCGCGTCGGCCGCGGCCGCGAACGGGCCTACGCCTACTTCACCTACGACCCGACGCGACCGCTGACCGAGACCTCGGTCGACCGGTTGACGACGATCGCGCACAACACCGACCTCGGCGCCGGCATGGCCGTGGCCATGAAGGACCTCGAGATTCGCGGCTCGGGCAACCTGCTCGGCGGCGAGCAGTCCGGGCACATCGCCGGGGTCGGGTTCGACCTCTACGTTCGGCTGGTCGGCGAGGCGGTCGCCGACTACCGGGCGCAGGTCGGCGGCGAGGCGGCGCCGGTCGAGCCGCTCGAGGTCCGGGTCGACCTGCCGGTCGACGCCCACCTGCCGCACGACTACGTGCCGGGCGAGCGGCTGCGGATGGAGGCCTACCGCAAGGTCGCCTCCGTGCAGACCGACGAGCAGGCGCAGTCGGTCCTCGACGAGCTCACCGACCGCTACGGCACCCCGCCGGCCCCGGTGCTCAACCTGCTGGCCGTCGCCCGTTTCCGGACGGCGATGCGCGCGCTGGGCATCACCGAGGTGTCCCTGCAGGGCCGCGCCATCCGGATCTCACCCGTTCCGCTGCGCGAGTCGCAGCAGATGCGGCTGGCCCGGCTGGCCGACGGCGCTTCCTACAAGGCGGCGATCGAGACGGTCTCCCTGAAGGTGCCGGTCGGACCGGACCGGCGCACTCCGCTGCGCGACATCGCGCTGCTGGAGAACCTGCACTCGGTGCTGCGCGCCGTCATCGAGCAGCCGGTCGCCGCGGCGAGCTGACGGGCCATGTTCGTGCTCGTGGCCCTTCGAGACGCGCCGGGCGGCCGCCTCGGCGTCCCTGTGGCGGCCAGTCCTTCGTGGTGTGGGAGTCTCGCGGGTGTGCTGAAGCGTCGCGCTCCCCGGGTGCTCCTGTCCGGGTTCCTCATGGTCCTCACGGTCTCCGGGTTGACCGCCTGCCGCACCTCGCCCGGCGTCGCCGCCTACGTCGGCGCGGAGCGGGTGACGGTGACCGAGCTCGAGAACGCGGTCGCACGTCGGTTGGAGGACCCGGAGATCGCCGCCTTCGCCGCCGGACAGGAGGGCTCGTTCACCAGGCAGGTGCTCTCCACGCTGGTCCGGGGGGAGGTCCACCGTGCCGCGGCGGACCGCTACGGGGTGCAGGTCCGGGACGACGAGGTGCGCCGCCGCATCGAGGGCCTCCTCGCCGGTACCGACGCCGACGCCCAGTACAGCCAGCTCGCCCAGCGGGGTATCGCGCGGGCCGACGTCTTCGAGACGGTGCGCGAGCAGCTGCTGCGCCAGCGGATCGCCGAGGCCGAGGGGGAGGCGCAGGCGCCGACCGAGGCGCAGCTGCGCACCCGCTACGACGAGGTCCGCGAGGAACTCGCGCAGTTCTCCTTCGGTTACATCACCGTCCCCGACGAGGCGACCGCCACCGGTGTCCTCGCCCGGCTGACCGCGGACCCCGCCAGCTACCCGGCCGTGGCGGCGCAGTACCCCGGCCCGACGACGCTGACCGCGCTGGAGACCCGGGCGCGGGACGACGTGCCGCCGCCGCTGGCCGAGGGCATCGTCGCCGCCGCGCCCAACACCGGGTTCACCCTGGCCGTACCCGAGGCCGGTGGCGTGGTCGTCACCTTCGTGGCGGGGCTGGTGTACCCGCCGTTCGAGGAGGTGCGCCCGCAGCTCGAACAGGAGGCGGCCGGCGCGGCCAACGAGGCCGGCGGCCGACTCGTCGACGCCGTCCGCGAAGACCTCGGCGTCACCGTGAACCCGCGGTACGGCGTCCTGCAGGAGGGCGAGCTCGTCCCGGGCGAGGGCGGCGTCGTCGACATCCTCGAGGAGGGCGGCGTCAGCGGGGCCGCCGGCGCGGCTCCTCCCGGGAACTGACCGGCGTGACAGGCCCGGTCGTCGTCACCGTCAGCCCTCGCCTCCCGGGACTGCTGACCCCGGACGCCTGGCGGGTGCTTTCGGCCGGGCAGCCGCTCACCGCCCTGCCCGGTGCCGAGGCGACCGCCGAGGCGCTGCGGGCGGGGGGCTGGCAGGTCGCCTCCGTGTCCGGCGTGGACGGCCTGACCGGTGAGGTCGTCGTGCTCGCCGCGCCCGACGAGGTGCCCCCCGGCGCGCAGGTCACCGAGGGGGTGGCCGAGCCGGCAGGTGCCCGGCTCCTCGAGGTCGTCTCCGTCATGGACCGGCTGCGTTCCCCCGGTGGCTGCCCGTGGGACGCCGAGCAGACCCACGCCTCCCTCCGCGGTTACCTGCTGGAGGAGGCGCACGAGGCCTACGACGCGATCGTCGACGACGACGCGGAGGCCATGCGCGAGGAACTCGGCGACGTCCTCCTACAGGTGGTCTTCCACGCCCGGGTCGCCGCCGAGGCCGCGCCCGGTCGCCGGTTCGACGTCGACGACGTGGCCGGGGATCTCGTCGACAAGCTCGTCCGCAGGCATCCGCACGTCTTCGGCGACGCCGGACCCCGGAACGTCGCTCAGGTCGAGGCCGGCTGGGAGGAGATCAAGCAGGTGGAGAAGCAGCGGCGCTCGCCGACCGAGGGGGTGTCGCGCTCGCAGCCTGCGGCCGCCTGGGGGGCTGCGCTGGTGCGGCGCGCGGGCCGGGCGGGACTCCCGACCCCGGAGGCCGCCGACCTGTCCGCGACCAGCCCGGAGGAGCTGGGGGAGTGGCTGCTCTCGGTGGTCGCGGCCGCCGAGCAGCGCGGCTGGGACCTGGAGGACTCCCTCCGCGAGGCGGTTCGCCGCTACGCCGGTGAGCTCGACGCCGAGGCCGCCGCCCGCCTCTGATCGCAGAACGACGGGGTCAGGGGCGCGTGCCGGGCCCGGGGTTCCGGTGGTGGGCACGCAGGCTGGTTAGGCTGCCCCCGTGCCCACCATCGAAGCCGTAGGCGCGCGGGAGATCCTCGACTCGCGCGGAAACCCCACCGTCGAGGTGGAGGTGGCCCTGGACGACGGGACGATCGCCCGCGCGGCCGTGCCCAGTGGCGCCTCCACGGGTGCCTTCGAGGCCGTGGAGCTCCGCGACGGCGGCAACCGCTACGGCGGCAAGGGGGTCACCAAGGCCGTCGACGGGGTCCTCGACGTCATCGGCCCCGAACTCGTCGGCTACGAGGCCAGCGAGCAGCGGCTGATCGACCAGCGGCTGATCGACCTCGACGGGACGCCGGACAAGTCCCGCCTGGGCGCGAACGCGATCCTCGGCGTGAGCCTGGCGGTGGCGCGCGCCGCCGCGGACGCGGCGGGCCTGCACCTGTTCCGCTACGTCGGCGGCCCCTCGGCCCACCTGCTCCCGGTGCCGATGATGAACATCCTCAACGGCGGGGCCCACGCCGACAGCAACGTCGACGTCCAGGAGTTCATGATCGCGCCGATCGGAGCGGCCTCCTTCGCCGAGGCGCTCGCGATGGGCACCGAGACCTACCACGCCCTCAAGGCGGTCCTGAAGAAGGACGGCCTGGCCACCGGCCTGGGTGACGAGGGCGGCTTCGCGCCGAACCTGTCGAGCAACCGCGCCGCACTGGACCTCATCGTCCGCGCCGTCGAGAAGGCCGGCTACGGCGTGGGCACCGACATCGCCTTCGCCCTCGACGTCGCCGCCACCGAGTTCCACAGCGACGGCGGGTACGCCTTCGAGGGCAAGACCCTGACCGCCGGTGACCTGACCGAGTACTACACCGAGCTGGCCTCCTCGTTCCCGATCGTCTCTATCGAGGACCCGCTGTCCGAGGAGGACTGGGCGGGCTGGGTCGCGCTGACCGAGGCCCTCGGCGACCGGGTGCAGATCGTGGGTGACGACCTGTTCGTCACCAACCCCACCCGGTTGGCCGACGGCATCGCGCAGGGCGCGGCCAACGCGCTGCTGGTGAAGGTCAACCAGATCGGCACGCTCACCGAGACCCTCGACGCGGTCGACCTGGCCCACCGCAGCGGCTACCGCAGCATGATGAGCCACCGATCCGGCGAGACCGAGGACACCACGATCGCCGACCTCGCCGTCGCCACCGACTGCGGGCAGATCAAGACCGGCGCGCCGGCGCGCAGCGAGCGTGTCGCCAAGTACAACCAGTTGCTGCGGATCGAGGAAGAGCTGGACGACGCCGCCCGCTACGCGGGCGCGGCGGCCTTCCCCCGGCACGCCGGATGAGCAGACTGTACGGATGAGCAGCGTTCGGGGCCGGCGGAGCGGCACCGCTGCCGACGGACGCCGCTCCACCGGTCGCGCGCCCCGGGTCCACTCCACCGGGCCGGTGCGCACGGGGACCCGCAGCGGCGCCCCGCGCCGTCCGGGCCGCCGGAGCTCGGGACGAGGGACGGGGCGCTCCGCAGCCGGCGTGCGCCGGCGTCCGCTGTTCACCGGGCGGGCGATGCTCCTCGCGGTCCTCGTGCTGCTCCTGGCGCTGACCCTCGCCGGTCCGGTGCGGCAGTACCTGGCCGGCCGGGCGGAACTGGCGCGGCTGGCCGCGGAGGGGCGTGAGCTCGACCAGCGCGTCGAGGACCTGCAGGCGCAGCTCCAGCGCCAGGGCGACCCCGTCTACCGGCAGCGGCAGGCGCGCGAGCGGCTGACCTACGTGCTCCCGGGCGACCGCCTGATCGTCGTCGTCGACGGCGAGGCCGTCGAGGGCGACGCCGGCACGCTGGCCGACGCCGCCACCGCCGCCGAGCCCCTGCCCTGGTACGAGGGCCTGATGGAGTCGCTGGCGGTGGCCGACGGCGAGCCCGCCGAGCCGAAGGAATGAGCGATCCGGTGACCCCGGCTGACCGCGAGGTCGTCGGCCGCCAGCTCGGCCGGCCACCCCGGGCGCTCGTGGGGGTGGCGCACCGTTGCCCCTGCGGCCAGCCCGACGTCGTCGAGACCTCGCCCCGGCTCGAGGACGGCACGCCGTTCCCGACCCTGTACTACCTGACCTGCCCCCGGGCATCGGCCGCCGCGAGCCGCCTGGAGTCGGCCGGCCTCATGCGCGAGTGGCAGGACGAGCTGGCCACCGACCCCGCACTGGCCGCCGCGTACCGCGCGGCGCACGAGGGCTATCTGGCCGCCCGCGACGAACGAAGCGTGCTCCCCACGCGCGCCACCGCCGGAGGCATGCCCGACCGGGTGAAGTGCCTGCACGCGCTCGCCGGGCACGCGCTGGCCGTGGGTCCCGGGGTGAACCCTCTCGGCGACCGCGCGGTCGAGGGGATGGGGGAGTGGTGGGCGGCCGGCCCGTGCGCGCGGCCGGAGACCACGTGACCCGGGTGACCGCGATCGACTGCGGTACCAACTCGATCCGGCTGCTGGTCGCCGACGTGCCGCCGGCCGGTGCGCACACCGACCTCCTCCGCCGCATGGAGGTCGTGCGCCTGGGCGAGGGCGTGGATGCCACCGGACGGCTGGCGTCGCGAGCGATCGAGCGCACGCGCCGGGTCCTGGCGGAGTACGCGGCGCAGTCCGCCGAGCTGGGCGCGACGGAGGTACGGATGGTGGCGACGAGCGCCAGCCGGGACGCCGCCAACCGCGCCGACTTCGAGGAGATGGTGCTCGCCACCCTCGGCCGGCTGCCTGACGTCGTCCCTGGCCGGGAGGAGGCGGAGCTGTCCTTCTTGGGCGCCACCGCTTCGCTGGAGGCCGCGGCCACGGCCTCCGGCAGCCCGCCGCCACGGCCACCGTTCCTCGTCGTGGACATCGGCGGCGGCTCGACCGAGTTCGTGCTGGGCGACGCCTCCGGCGTCCGGGCGGCGCGCTCGGTCGACATCGGGTGCGTCCGTCTGACCGAACGGCACCTGGCCGGCGACCCGCCGAGCGCGGAGCAGGTCCGCCGGGCCACCGACGACATCCGGGCCGCGCTCGCCCAGGTCGTCGCCGAGGTGCCGGTCGCCGAGACCGCCAGCCTCATCGGGCTCGCCGGATCGGTGACGACGGTGGCCGCGCTCGCCCTGGAGCTGCCCGCCTACGACAGCGACGCCATCCACGGATCCCGCATTCCGGTCGACGCCGTCCGCGCGGTGACCGCCGACCTGCTGGCGGCAACCCGCGCCACCCGCGCGGCCCTGCCGGTGATGCACCCGGGACGGGTGGACGTCATCGGGGCCGGGGCGCTGATCCTGCGCGTGCTGATGGACGAGTTCGGCTTGGGCGAGGTGGTCGTCAGCGAGCACGACATCCTCGACGGCATCGCCCTGCGACTGGCCCGCGGCTGACCGATGGGGACCGACGCCGACGGATTCCCGGTCACCCGCACGCCGGCGGGCGTCGCACGGACCGCCCGGCGGATACCTGATCTGGCCGTGCTCGACGCGCACGTCTCCGGCTGCCGCGCCTGCCCGAGGCTGGTGGCCTGGCGGGAGGAGGTGGCCCAGGTCAAACGCGCCTCCTTCCGCGACGAGGAGTACTGGGGCCGCCCGGTGCCGGGCCTGGGCCCGGCCGACGCCCGGATCGCCGTCGTGGGCCTCGCCCCGGCCGCCCATGGCGGCAACCGCACCGGCCGAGTCTTCACCGGGGACCGCAGCGCGGACTGGATCATCGCCGCCCTGTGGCGGGCCGGGCTGGCCAGTCAGCCCACGTCGACCCACATCGGTGACGGCCTCGAGCTCACCGACGTCCGTATCGCCGCCGCGGTGCGGTGCGCCCCTCCGGCGAACGCGCCCACTCCGGCCGAACGGGACACCTGCTCGCCCTGGCTGGCTCGCGAGCTGGCACTGCTCCCGCGGCTCCGCGTGATCGTCGTGCTCGGAGGGTTCGGCTGGACGGCGCTGTGGCCCGTCCTCGCTGCTGCGGGCTACGCCGTCCCGCGGCCCCGGCCGGGATTCGGGCACGGCGCCGAGGTCGATCTTGAAGGCGGCCGGGGACCGCTGACGGTGCTCGGCAGCTACCACGTCAGCCAGCAGAACACCTTCACCGGGAAGCTGACCGAACCGATGCTCGACGCCGTTATCGCTCGTGCCACTGCGCTCGCCGTCGCGGACAACGGCAGCGGCGGCCAGCTCCCCGGCACCGCTAGCGTGCGAGGGACGCCCCCGTAGCCCAATCGGCAGAGGCAGGCCCCTTAAAAGGGTCCAAGTGTCGGTTCGATCCCGACCGGGGGCACGCTTCGCTCCTCAGCCAGCGTCCGGGCTGCACCCACCTCGACGGAATTCCTCGGCCGGGGGAGGATGCCCGTCGGTCCGGCGTCCCCGTGTGCATGGGCGGGAGCCCGTCCCGCGCGCAGCACCCGCAGCGCGACCGACGGCCGCAGCAGCCGTTCCGGCCGGTCGACGGTGTTGGCCACGCGGAGGAACGCCCGGCCGACGGCCGGGTCGACCGCCGAGGCAGCCAGCACGCGGGCGACATAGGCGTTCACGAGCCGCACCTGCAGGGGCCGGGGCCCGCGGACGCCGGGCAGGCGGAGGTCGCCACCCGCGGCGATGCCCCACGGGACGTCGACGATCCGGGCGGCGCGCCGGAAGAAGCGGGCGGCGGGAACATCATGCCCGGTCGAGGCACGGAGGAGGTCGCGGAGAGCGAGCGCCTCCACCGCGGCCACCGTCATCCCCTGCCCGTAGGCGGGGTTGAAGCTGCTCAGCGCGTCACCGACGACCAGGAGCCCGTGCGGGAACCGCGACAGCCGCTCGTAGTGGCGGCGGCGGCTGCTCGGGAACCGGTGCAGCCGGCCGGGCCCCAGCGGCTCGCGGTCGGCGATCAGCTCTCCGATGTCGGGCGCGGGCAGCGTACGGGCGAACCGGCGGAACGCCGCGACGTCCGTGGCCGACGCGCACTCGCCCAGGTAGCCCCCCGCCGTGACCTGCCACCGGTTCCCCTCGCTGGCGAGCATCGCGCCGAAGCGGGAATTGGCGACGGTGGGACCGAGGACGGCGCCCAGGTCCCCGCCCAGATCACCGGGATGGCGCGGGAACTCCCAGGTCGTGTAGCCGACCCCGACCTCGATCGAGGACTCGGCCGGCTTCTGGAATCCGAGGGCGGCGAGCCAGACCGGGGCGTGCGAGCCGCGTCCGGTGGCGTCCACCACCAGGTCCGCGGGCATGTCCTCGCCGTTCCCGACGGTGCCCCGGACGCGCAGCCGGACACCGGTGACCCGGTCGCCGGCCGCGACCAGTTCGAGCACCTCGACGGGGGTGGCGAAGGAGACGCCGGGAAGCGCCCGGACCCGGGCCCGTACCAGGTGCTCCAGCAGCGGCCGGGTGAAGCCGATGCCCCGCATGCCGCTGACGGCCTTGCGCAGCCGGTGGCCGTCGTTGACCCAGCGCACGTCCTGCTGCACGTCGCCCATGCGGGCGCCGGAGGCGACCAACTCGTCGGTCAGTCCGGGGAAGAGCTCCTCGAGGATCTCCCGGCCGCGGGCGTGCAGGCCGTGGCACTGCCATCCCTGCGGCACGCCCTTCCGGGGGATCGGCCCGTCGGGCAACGTGTCCCGGTCGACGAGCGTCACCTCGTCGAAGAACTCGGAGAGGACCCGCGCCGTGAACAGTCCCGCCAGACTCGCCCCGAGGACGATGGCGCGTTCCCGCCTCGGTGGCATGACCCCTCCGGTGACCGTCGACCGATGGCCCCGATGGTGATCGCGACCGGTGCCCGAGGGAAGAGGTCGGAGTGCGGCGACGGTTCGCCCCGGCGTGTTCCCGGACCCCCTGACGCCCCCCGACCGGGTGACCTGCAACGGTGGGGAACGTAGCCGCCCATCAGGGCGTTGACCTGACTGAGTGGAGTGCAGCACCGTGTACTCCACGGACCGAACAGTCACCTCGAGGAGATGACGATGCCCAGCAGCAACCCGGCCTTCAGCCGGGGCTTCGGGAACGCCGGCAACGGCGCCCAGTACCCCGGTTGGGGCGCACAGCCCCAGCAGTACGGCGCGCCGGCCCAGTACGGGGCCCCCGCGCAGTACGACCCCTACTCCGCGCGGGCGCCGTACACGACGCCGGCCACCCGCTACATGACGATGGACGACGTCGTCACCAAGACGGGCATCTCGTTCCTGGTCACCGTTCTGTCGGCCGCGGCCGTCTGGGCGATGCCGGGTCAGGCGGCCTGGGGCCTCGCGCTCCCGGCGGTGCTCGTCGCCTTCGTGCTCGGGCTTGTGATCTCGTTCAAGCAGATCGCCAACCCAGTCGCCACGCTGGCCTACGGCGGGCTGTACGGCGTCGCGCTCGGCGCCATCAGTGAAGCCTTCAACACCATCTACCCCGGCATCGTAATGCAGGCGCTGATCGGCACCTTCGGTGTCTTCGCCGGCATGCTGGTGGTCTACAAGACCGGGGCCATCCGGGTCACCCCGAAGATGACCCGCTGGGTGGTCGGGGCCCTGGTGGGCGCGCTGGTCCTCATGCTGGTCAACTTCCTGGTGGGCATCTTCACCACCGGTGACCCGCTGGGTCTGCGCTCGGGCGGTCCGGTGGCCATCGGCTTCAGCCTGGTGATGATCGGCATCGCGGCGTTCATGCTGCTGCTCGACTTCGACATGGCCGACGAGGCGATCCGCCGCGGTGCCCCCGCCAAGTTCGCCTGGTACATCGCCTTCGGCCTGCTGGTCACGGTCGTCTGGCTGTACATGGAGATCCTGCGGCTGCTCAGCTACTTCCGCGAGTGAGCTGACCGCACAGCACCGACGGCGAAGGCCCGGCCCCCGCGAGGGGACCGGGCCTTCGTCGTTTCCTGCTTCTGAGGGCCGAAAGCACGCTTTCGGCCCCTCAAGGGCCTCAGGAGAGGCGCTCGAGCACCATCGCCATGCCCATGCCGCCACCGACGCACATGGTCTCCAGGCCGAAGGTCTTGTCCTTGGTCTGCAGGCCGTTGATCAGCGTGCCGGTGATCCGCGCGCCGGTCATGCCGAACGGGTGGCCCACGGCGATCGCACCGCCGTGCACGTTCAGCCGGTCCAGGTCGATGCCCAGATCGCGATAGCTGGGAATGACCTGCGCGGCGAACGCCTCGTTGATCTCGACCAGGTCGATGTCGCCGATGCTCATCCCGGCGCGCTGCAGGGCCAGTTCCGTGGCGGGCACGGGGCCGTATCCCATGATCTCCGGCGACAGCCCCGACACCGCGGTCGACACGATGCGCGCCAGCGGCGTGAGGCCCAGGTCGCGGGCCTTGGTGTCGCTCATGACGATCACGGCGGCGGCCCCGTCGTTGAGCGGGCACGCGTTGCCGGCGGTCACCCGGCCGTCGGGGCGGAAGACCGGCTTGAGGCCGCTGATGCCCTCCAGGGTCGTGCCCGTGCGCGGGCTGTCGTCCCTGCTGACGACGGTGCCGTCCGGCGCGGTCACCGGAGTGATCTCCCGCTCCCAGAAGCCGCTGTTCAGCGCCTCCTCGGCCAGGTTCTGGCTGCGGACGGCGAACTCGTCCATGTCCTCGCGGGAGACGTCCTTGAGCACTGCCAGGTTCTCCGCGGTCTGGCCCATGGCGATGTAGATGTTGGGGACGTCGCCGTCCTCGCGGGGGTCGTGCCAGCTGTCGGCGCCGCTCTCGGCGACCTTGGCCACGCGCCCCTGGGCGTCGGCGAACGCCGGGTTCTCCGTGTCGGGCAGGGAGTCGCTGTTGCCCTTCACGAACCGGGACACCATCTCCACGCCGGCCGAGATGAACACGTCGCCCTCACCGGCCTTGATGGCGTGCATCGCCATGCGCGTGGTCTGCAGCGACGAGGAGCAGTACCTGGTGATCGTCGTCCCCGGCAGGTGGTCCATGCCGAGCAGCACGCTGACGACTCGACCCATGTTGTACCCCTGCTCACCGCCGGGAAGACCGCAGCCGAGCATCAGGTCGTCGATGTCGGCCGGGTCGAGGGCGGGCACCTTGTCCAGGGCGGCACGGACGATGGTGGCGGTCAGGTCGTCTGGCCGCAGGTCCTTGAGCGACCCCTTGAACGCGCGGCCGATGGGCGAGCGCGCGGTCGCGACGATGACGGCTTCGGGCATGGGTCCTCCGCGATGAGGTGGGCTCCGGACGGGATCGCCGGACGTCGGTCCGCCCCGAAACTACTCCTCGGTACGGCCTGCGAGCCCGCCGCCGCCCCGCTTCAGGAGCCGACCGACAGCTCCGCATCGGCCACTGCGACCTCGGCGGGCTCGGAGATCTCCGGCGGTCGGCGGCGCCGCAGCAGGGCCCAGGGCCCCCACGGACCGGTGTCGGAGCCCCGGACCTCGGCCGGCTGGACCTCGGTGCCGGTGCGGCTCGCGGCGCGGGCCGCGGCCTTGGCGACCGGCTTGACCGTTCCGCGGCGTACCGGGCGCAGGCCCCGGTCGGCCGCGGCCGGCCACACCCCCACGGCGTCAGCGACGGAGGGGAGCAGCACGGCGGCCGCCTGGGCGTAGCCGACGGCGCTCGGGTGGAACTCGTCGCTGCTGAACATGGCGTGGTCGGAGGCGAACGCCGGCCCGAGGACGGAACCGAGCGACACGGTGCGGCCGCCCGCCTCGACGACCGCGATGGTCTGCGCGGCGGCCAGCTGCCGGCTCCACCGGCGGGCCAGCAGGCGCAACGGCTGGGCGATCGGACGGACCGTCCCGAGGTCCGGGCACGTGCCGACGACGACCTCGCAGCCGGCCGCGACGAGCCGGCGGACGGCGTCCTCGAGGTGCCCCACCGAGACGGCGGGCTTGGTGTAGGTGGTGACGTCGTTGGCGCCGATCATGATCAGGGCGACGTCGGGCTGCTCCGCCAGCGCGCGGTCGACCTGCTCCTCGAGCTCGCGGGACTCAGCACCCGAGACGGCGAGCCGCACCAGGCGGACCGGACGTTCGGCGAGTTCGGCCAGGGCCGAGGCGATGAGCCCACCTGGGGTCTCAGCGGCCCGCTCGACGCCCAGCCCGACGGCGCTGGAGTCGCCGAGGACGGCGAACACGAGCGGCTTGACGCGGCCCCTCCGCGACGACGGGCCGTACACGCCGTCGCCCGAGGGCGGGTCGGCCGTCGCGACCCGGGCCTGCACCCTCCGCCGGGCGGCGCGGGCCTCCTCGCGGAGCAGGGCGACCAGGGCGGCGAAGCCGAGACCCAGGCTGCCGGTGCCGGCGGCCAGCGCGCGAGCGGTGGATGCTCGTGTCACGGTGCCTCCGTCCGGTGCCTGGCGGCCGGCCGTCCCTCGTCCGGGCGGTCCTGCGCGCAACCCGCACAGTCGCCTGCTCGGGCATGCGATACCGAGGTTATCGGCGGTTTACGGTGATCCCTGTGGTCGACTCCCTCATACGTGTGACACCGGACACAAAACTCGACGAGCGCGCCCAGCTGATCGGCGAGGTGCTGGTCGACGCCTTCTCCGACCTGATGGCGGCCGACGCGGACGCCTTCCGCACCAAGTTCCGCAAGATGGCGGCCGATCCGTTCGCCTTCTACCGGGGCAGCGCCTGCCTGTTCTACGCCGACATGTCGACCCTGGAGGACCGCTGGAGCGACGAGCGGACCTCGCGCGTGTGGATCCAGGGTGACCTGCACGCGGAGAACTTCGGCACCTACATGGACAGCGCGGGCCGCATCGTCTTCGACGTCAACGACTTCGACGAGGCCTACCTCGGCCACGTCAGCTGGGACCTGCGTCGCTTCGCCGCCAGCTTCGCGCTGCTGACCTGGCGCAAGGCGTTCTCCGACGACGTCATCGGCGAGCTGCTCGGGCTGTACCTGAACTCCTACCTCGACCAGGTGGAGGCGTTCACCCGCTCCGACCACGACCGCTCCTTCGCGCTCGTGCGGGACAACACCGAGGGCGCGGTGCACGACGTCATCCTCGAGACGACGACGCGCACCCGGCTCGGCCTGCTGCAACGGCTCACGGTCGTGGAGCACCACGTGCGCCGGTTCGCCGACCTGCCGCGCAACCGGCGGCTCGACGACGACGAGCGGGAGACGGTCATGGCGGCGCTGGACCGCTACCGGGAGACGGTGACCCCGCCCCGGCGTCGACGCGACGTCGTCTACGACGTGAAGGACGTCGTCGGCACCGGTGGTTTCGGGATCGGCAGCGCCGGCCTGCCGGCCTACAACGTGCTGCTCGAGGGCTACGACCAGGCGCTGGAGAACGACGTCGTCCTGTCGATCAAGCAGGGGAACGTGGCCGCACCCAGTCGTATCGTCGAGGACCCCGAGATCCGGGACTACTTCGAGCACCACGGCCACCGGACGGCGGTGAGCCAGCGGGCGCTGCAGGCCAACGCCTCCCAGTTCCTCGGTCACACCGAGATCGGCGGCGTCGGCTTCGTCGTCGCGGAGCTCTCCCCCTACGAACTGGACCTCGACTGGGAGGACCTGACCGAGCCCGACGAGATGCGGCCGGTGATGGTGCAGCTGGGGAAGGCGACGGCGAAGGTGCACTGCGTCGGTGACGCCGACAGCGACCACACCCTGGTGTCCTTCCAGACCGAGGAGGCGATCACCGCGATGATCGGGAACCGGCGGGAGGAGTTCGTGGCCGACCTCGTCGCGTTCGCCCACGACTACGCCCGGCGCTCGCAGGACGACCACCGCCGCTTCGTCGACGCCTTCCGGGCCGGGGCGATCCCGGGCATCAGCCCGAGCGGGGACCACCCGACGGTGTGACCTCGACGAGCATGCCGACGTGCGGGCCGATGCCGGGCGTGTCGAAGGGCGCGGTGACGACGGCGAAGCCGAACCGCTCGTAGAAACCGGCTGCGGTCACCCGGGCGTTGCACCACACCAGGTCGCCGCCCCGGGCGGCCACCCGGGCGAGCCCGTCGACGAGGAGCGCCCGTCCCGCCCCCGAGCCGCGGACCGCGGGATCGGTGGCCATCCCGCGCAGTTGCCAGGGAGCTCGGACCTCCGGCCGCCACGGGCAGAGGGCGGGGGAGAAGCGGGCGACGCCGATCACGTGGTCGCCGGTGCGCGCCGCCAGGTGGATCGTGGTCGGGTCCTCGTCGCCGGTCCAGGCGAGCTCGCCGCCGTCCGGCCGGAGGACGGCCCGGCGCAGCGGGTGGGCGACCTCGACGGCCACCTCCTCGACGGTCGGATCCGTGGCGCTCACGTGCCGATTCTGCTCCGGCCCGGTCAGCGGGACCGACGGCCCCGGCGGGTCCGCAGGTAGTCGGCGACCACGTACTCGCCCAGCCGGTCCGCGTCGGGCTCGAACACCCGCCCGCCGGCCCGGGAGGTGAGGTCGTGCACGAAGTGCATCAGCCCGGGGTCGGGGTCCAGCGCGAAGACGTTGACCGTGGCGCCGGTCCGGGCGACCCGGTCGACCTCGGCGACGGTCCGGGCGATCGTCTCGGGCATGGGCGGCCAGCAGAAGAACGGCGAGCCGTCATCCTCCAGGTGTGCGGTCGGCTCGCCGTCGGTGACCACGAGGACCACCGGCTCGGCGTCCCGGTGACGGGCGAGGAACCGGCGCGCCAGCATCAGCCCGTGCTGCAGGTTGGTCCCCTGCA
>JALYMS010000200.1 GCA_030773535.1 Actinomycetota bacterium
GCGGCGGCGTGCCGCGGGTGCACCCGCCGGCGCGCGGTCGTCCCGTCGGCGCGGTCGAGGACGTCGATGAGCCCCGCCAGCGTGCGGGAGGACTTCCGTCCGGTCAGGTCGGTGGACATGCGAACCGCGGCGGCCGGGGTGGGCCGTTCCTCGCTCATGTCGCCTCCTGCAGGTAGGAGCCGCGGCCGGGGAAGAGGCCGCGGCGGCAAGGAGAAAACTAGGGAACGGCGGCCTTCCGGACGCCCTCCTGCGACACCCTCCGGCGAGCGCGTGACCCAACCGTTGTGGAGAGGCGCCGGGCGCGCCGGTGACCCGTCCTTCACGGCGGGCACGTGTCGACAAGCCGTGCCGGCGGAGCGTGAAACTCCGCCGTCCGGGGCGCGGTCACGTCGGCGGGGCACCGACGCGCGCGGCGTGTCGGGGTGCCGGCGCCGGCCTCGGGCGGGCGCCGGGGGGCTGCACCGGCTGCGAGGATCGGCCCGTGCCCGCCCGCATCCCGCTGGTCATCGACACCGATCCCGGCATCGACGACGCGCTGGCCATCCTGCTGGCGCTGGCCAGCCCGGAGGTCGACCTCCGACTGGTGACGACGGTGCACGGCAACGTGGAGCTGGCGCAGTCGACGGAGAACGCGCTGCGCGTCCTGCACCTGGCCGGGCGCTCCGACGTGCCGGTGGCCGCGGGTGCCGCCTCCTCCCTCGTCCATCCGCAGCCGGAGCGGGCGGGACACGTGCACGGCGTCGCGGGCCTGGGCGGGGTCGAACTCCCCCGGTCCCCCGCGACCGTCGATCCCCGGCCGGCCGTCGTCGCCCTGGCCGAGCTGCTGACGTCCTCGCCTAACCCCGTCACCGTGGCCGCCGTCGGTCCGCTGACCAACCTGGCGCTGCTGCTCCGCGTCTTCCCGGACGCCGCTGCCCGGATCGGCCGGCTCGTGGTGATGGGCGGCTCGGCCGCGCGGGGCGGCACCGTGACCGCGGCCGCGGAGTTCAACATGTGGGCCGATCCGGAGGCCGCGCAGGCGGTCCTCGCCTCGACGCTCCCGACGGTGCTCGTCGGCCTCGACGTCACCTGCCCCACGGTGCTCCACGAGGCGGGGATCGCCCACGTCGCCGGGGCCGGGCCGATCGGCGCGCAGGCGGCGGCCATGCTGCAGCAGGCCCTCGACCACACCCGCCCCTCCGGGAAGCCCGGTGTGGTCGTCCACGACGCGCTGGCGGTGACCGAGGCGATCCGGCCGGGGTTCCTGGGCACCGTCCGCCGCGACGTCGTCGTCGACACCGGGCCGGGAGCCGGTCGCGGGCAGACGCTGGTGGACCGGCGCGCGGTATCGGAGTCCCCCGCAGCGGTCGAGGTGGCCGAACGGGTGGACAGCACCGCGGCCGTGGAGTTCCTGGTCTCCCGACTGGCCGTCCTCGACCGGCGGGAGGGCTAGCCGGTCCGGCCCTCGTGCGTGGACTCCACGACGCCCAGCGCGATGTCGCGGAGCTTGCGGTTGTAGCGCTGGGAGGCCTCGCGGAGGATCTCGAACGCCTGCTCGGCGTTCACGTTGCGCTGGGCCATCAGCACGCCCTTGGCCTGCTCGATCACCGCGCGCGACTCCATGGCCAGCCGCATGTGCCGCGCCTGCTCGCCGAGCT
Organism: Actinomycetota bacterium; assembly: GCA_030773535.1. Lineage (GTDB taxonomy): Bacteria > Actinomycetota > Actinomycetes > Mycobacteriales > Geodermatophilaceae > Blastococcus_B. The sequence continues at coordinate 1,638 of JALYMS010000200.1, forward strand.
GGGCGTGGGCGTCGGCGTTGGCGACGGCCACCGCGACCACGTCGGCGACCTCCAGCCCCGCGCGCAGGGACTCGGGCGTCGCGAAGGCGGCCGGTTCGGTCGAGTAGTTGTTGAGGGCCCCGATGGAGGTGCCCTGGTACGGCAGCGGGACCGACAGGGAGCTGCGCACCCCGATCCGCCGGACGCGGGCAACGTAGTCGGGCCAGCGCTGCTCGGTGCGCATGTCGTCCACACGCAGCAGCACGCCGCCGCGACCGGCGTCCATGCAGGGGCCGGAATGTTGTCCGTACTGGAGCTCGTCGGCGGCCAGCGCCATCTCTCCGTGATGGGCCGCCGTGAACGCCTTGTCGCCGCGGAGCAGAGTGATCGAGGTGGCCTCCGCGCCCGCAATGCCACGGGCGGCGATGCGGGCGACGTCGGTCAGCGTCTCCTCCAGCGTCCGGTCGGCGAGCACGACGCGGCTCAGCTCACGCAGCATCTCCTCCACCAGCACAGTGTGCCCGGCTGGAGGCTGAGAGTGCCTCCCCCCTCTGCGCGCCGGAGCAGCATCGGTCAGGATGGGCCCGGCCGGGAAAGGGAACCGGCCCCGCCTGCGAAGCAGACGCGAGGGGGAGGACATGGCCGACATGGCGGCCCAGCCGCCGGCCGAGGAAGCGTGGCCGTGCGCGCCCGTTCCCTCCGTTCCCGGCGACGCGTGGCACTGGCAGCTCGAGACCATGCACACCGTCTCGCGGGTGCGCTCGGACCTCCGCGCCCGCATCGCCCACCCCTCGGTGTCCTCCGGTTCGACCGGGGACGCGCGCGACGGTCTGCTCCTCGTCTTCGAGGAGCTCGCCTCCAACGCCCTGCGCCACGGCGGCGGAGACGTCCGGGCCCTCGTCGTGGCGAACACCGGCGGCTGGCTGCTCGACCTCAGTGACGAGGCGCCCGACCGTCCCCCGGTCCCGGCCGTCGACCGCGACCCTGCCCTCGGTGGCATGGGGCTGCACCTCGTCGCTCAGCTCTCCACCGACTTCGGCTGGGAGCGCCGCCCGGGGCGCAAGCACGTGTGGGCACGACTGCCCTCCGGGCGCGGCGAGACCTCCGAGCGGCGGCGCAACCAGCTGCCCGAACCCCGGTCCCCCGGACTGCGCCGGGACTGACGACGGCGTCGGGACTGCCGGCGACGAAGGTCACCGCCGCGCCTTCTCCACCGCCGCCCGGAAGCGGGCGGCGTCCTCCCGGACGGCGAGCATCGGACCGAGCACCTCCTCCTCGGCCACGGTGTCGACGGCCGCCCGTAGGCGACGCTCCGCAGCCCGGCCGCGGCGCCGCGCGCGCAGCCCGACCAGTGGGCGGCTCACGAACGCGAGCAGGAGACCGGCCAGGAGACCACCGATCACGAACAGGGTGGGCAGCGGAACCCCCTCTACCCGGGGCAGGGGGACGACGTCGTCGAGCTGGAAGAAGCCGAGGACCACCAGCGCCAACAGCCAGAGCGCCCCCGCGAGCGCCACCAGGGCCAGCAGCCACTGGAGCCCACCCACCGCCCGCTGCCAGAGCGGGGTGCGGTCGGGCCCGAGGTCGGTGCCGGCCACCACCTGGTCCAGGCGATCGGCGAGCCGGGCTTCCGACGTCTCCACGGTGCGCCGCAGGTCGTCCCGCCAGGCCTGCGGAAGGCCCTCGCCCGCGGCGTCCCGGGCACGCCGGACGGCCGTGGCGACGCCGGCGAGCTCGATCGCGCCCACCGGGGGCAGCGAGGTGCGCCCCCGTTCGTCGCCGAGGTGCAGCCGCTTCAGCGGATCCGGACGGAACTTCCGGGTCCAGCGGACCAGCGGCCAGCCCGTGTGCCGGACCCCGGAGCGCAGCGTGGACCGCTCGACCGCGGCGGTGACCGTCGGGACACCGGCGGCACGGGCGAGGGCGTCCCCGAGGGAGTCGACCAGCTCGCCGGCATCCCGCCGGTCCAGCGGGGAGGCGTCGTCGCCGGCGTGTGGTCCGAGCGCGACCGCGGCCCCGCGGACATCGGCGGTGAGGCGGTCCGTGGCCGCCCGCCGTGCCGCCACGCGCCGCACCAGCTCCCTGCGGAGCTCCGCCACACCCGCTCCGGTGCGGCCCGAGACGGCGAGCAGGGGCGTCGCGGTGAGCCCCTCCCGGTCGAGCAGACTCCGCAGGTCGCGGAGGCACTCAGCCACGGCGGCGGGCTCCAGCCGGTCGATCTGGTTGAGGACGACCAGGAGCACCCCGGCATGCCCGGCCAGCGGCGCGAGGTAGCGGTCGTGGACGGCGGCGTCGGCGTACTTCTCCGGGTCGAGGACCCACACGAGGACGTCGACCAGACCCACCAGGCGGTCGACCTCCAGCCGGTTCTTGATCCGCACGCTGTCGTGGTCGGGCAGGTCGAGCAGGACCAGTCCGTCCAGGGCGGGCTCGGGCTGGTGCCGATGACGGCGAGGCACCTCGAGCCAGTCGAGCAGCCGGTCCGCCCCGTCCTCCCCGGACCCCCACACGGTCGCGTGGGCGACGCCGGTGGTCGGCCGGCGGACGCCCGGTGAGCTCACCTCGCTGCCGGAGAGAGCGTTGAACAAGGTCGACTTCCCGCTCCCGGTGGCGCCGGCCAGGGCGACCACCGTGGCGTCGCCGAGGGCGGCGCGGGCGCCGGCCTTGGCCAGCAGGGCGCGGGCCGTGGCCACTTCCGGCACCTCCAGGCGCCCCTCGGCCACCTCCACCGCGTCCCGCAGGGCCGCCAGCCGGTCGGCCAGTGGCAGCTCGCGCCGGATCACGCGGCGCTCCCCAGAACACTCGCGAGCTCGTTCACGCGGCGCTCATCCGGAAACTCGCGAGCTCGTTCACGCGGCGGCCCGGGCCGCGGTGAGGGCCGCGATCCCAACCCGGAGCTCCTCGGCCGCGCCTGCTCCCGGCGCCGCGGCATCCAGCCGCGCGTCGAAGCGGTCCTGCTCGTAGCGCATCAGCTCGTCGGCCCGCGCCTGGAGGTCCTCCCGGGCGCGCGCGGCCAGCGCGCGAACGGCGGCGTCCCCGAAGACGGCCTCGAGGACCCGCTGACCGACCGCCGTCGTCCCGCCCGCCACGGCGATCTCGCCGCCGGTCAGGCCCCCCGTCTGCGCGAACACCGCCACCATGACCGCGGCGCCCGCCCCGTTGACACCCCAGGAGAGCACCCGGGCGCGGGAGCGCTTGTCCGAGCCCTCGCTGCGCACCAGGTCGAGCACGGTTCCCTGCCAGTCACGAACCTGTGCCGCGGCTGCCTCCGGGAAGTCCGGCGAGGCCTGCTCCAGCTCCCGATCCGCGCCGGCCAGCAGAGCACCCCCGCCGGGCAGCGACCGCCACGCCGTCACCGTGCGCTCGGCGGCCCGGTCCGCCTCGGCCCGCAGCAGCCGTTCGACGCTGTTCTCCAGGGCGTCCTGCAGTCCGTCGGCCGGCGTCGGCCGCCCGGTCAGGGCGCTGGTCAGCCGGTCGCGCAGCTGCCCGACCTGGGCCTGCAGCGATCGCATCCACTCACCGGTCCCGACGAACTCCTGCCACCGGGCGAGGACCTCGCCCCGCAGGAGGCTGCCGCTGCGGACGCCCTCGTCGACCGCAGCCCGGGCGTTGTCGTAGGCGGCGGTCGCCGCCTCCCGCAGCGCCCGGGCGGCACGGTCCTGCGCCTCGATCGCCGCCACGACTTCCTCGGCCCGCTGCTCCAGGCTGTCCAGCGCGCCGGTCAGCGTCTGCCGGACCACAGCCGCCCGGGCGTCCTGGTCGGCCGCCAGGGCGTGCAACCACTCGCGCAGCGGCGCCACCTGGTCCTCGGGGAGTCGCCCCTCCAGCAAGGGTCGCTCCTCGATCACGAACAGGCGGGCAGAGGCGAGGCCCGCCCGCTCGAGCATGGAAGCGAGGTCGGCGGCCACCTCGTGCACCGCCTCCGGCGGGACCCG
>JALYMS010000201.1 GCA_030773535.1 Actinomycetota bacterium
GCGCCAGGCGGGTCAGCTCGATCGCCGCGGTGAAGTTCGTGGCGACGACGTCCTCGACCTTCTCGCCGGGCATCTCCTCGAGCAACCCGGCCCAGCCGAGCCCGGCGTTGAGCACCAGCGCGTCGAGCCGGCCGTGATCGGCGACCACCCGGTCGATCAGCAGCTCCCGGTCTGCGGCGTCGGTCACGTCGGCGACCATCCAGAAAACCCCCGGCAGGTCGGCGAGCGCTTCTTCGAGCCGGTCCCCGTGCCGGGCGCAGGTGACGACCCAGGCGCCACGAGCGGCCAGTTCGGCGACGGTCTTCCGGCCGATTCCGGCGCTGCCCCCGGTGACGAGCACGACGCGGTCCCTCAGGTTCTCCACGTCGCGCTACTACCCAGGAGGGACATCACATTCCTCGACGCATCGTCTCCCCCGTCCGGGGGCACCGTGCGGGGATGCGCCTGCCCGGTCCCCGCGGACCGCTCAGCGAGGCCCTGTTCCTTGAGCTGGCCACGGCCGGTCCGCTCTCGACGCGCACGCTGGAGCTGGCCGACCGCACCACGCCGGACGACGTCCTGAACGACGAGGACCTGCAGATCACCCTCGCGGCCCTGTACGAGCTGCACTACCGCGGCTTCGACGACGTCCCCGATGCATGGGAGTGGAACCCGGCCATCCTCGGGCTCCGGGCCGTCCTCGAGCGACGGCACCTGGACGCCCTGCGGCAGCGGACCGGCCCTGTCCCCGTCACCCAGGAGTCGGTCGACCGGCAGCTCGCGGCCCTGATCGCCGCGGACGACGGTCCCTCGCTCTCGGCGTACATGGCGAAGCAGGGAACCCTCGAGCAGTGGCGGGAGTACCTCGTGCTCCGGTCGGTCTACCACCTCAAGGAAGGCGATCCGCACACGTTCGCCATCCCGCGGCTGGGCGGCCGGGCGAAGGCGGCGATGGTCGAGATCCAGGCCGACGAGTACGGCGGCGGCTCACTGGCCCGGATGCACAGCGAGCTGTTCGGCGGCCTGATGGACGACCTCGGGCTGGATTCTGCGTACGGGGCCCTCTGGGACGAAGCACCTGCCGCCGCCTTCGCCTCGGTGAACACGATGTCGCTGTTCGGACTGCACCGCCGCTGGCGCGGCGCGGCGGTGGGCCACCTGACGGCGGTGGAGATGACCTCCTCCGAGCCCAGCCGCCGGTACTCCGCAGGGCTGCGCCGCCTGGGCTTCGACGGGCGGACGACGGTCTTCTACGACGAGCACGTCGAAGCCGACGCCGTGCACGAGCAGGTGGCCGCGGTGGACATGTGCGGCTCGCTCGTCGCCGACCAGCCCGACCTGCTGCCTGACGTCCTGTTCGGTGCCGCCGCCTCCCTGGCCATGGACGCCCTCGCGGCCGAGCACCTGCTGGGCGCGTGGCAGGCCGGGCGCTCCGCCCTGCGCGGGGAACGCCGACTCGCGGCCTGATCCCAGCGCGGGCGCGGCGCCCCCGGCGGGGGTTTGCCCGCGTATCAGTCCTCCGGACCGCCGTCCCCCGGTCGGACGAGGCCGGTCTCGTAGGCCAGCACCACCGCCTGCACCCTGCCTGGCAGGGCCAGCTTGGCCAGGATCCGTTTGAGGTGGGTCTTCACGGTCGCCTCGCCCAGGTACAGCCCTCGCGCGATGTCGGCGTTGGACAATCCCCGGGCAACCAGCCGGAGCACGTCGAGCTCGCGGTCGGTGAGCGCCGCCAGGGCCGGCGGGCGCCCGTCGGCAGCCGGTGGCGGGCCCGAGAGGAACCGCTCGACCAGCCGGCGGGTCAGCGCGGCGCGCCAGCAGCGTCTCCCCCGCCACGACCGCCCGAACGCTGCAGCGGCATCCATCTGCGGCTGGAACGGGCTCCATCTCGGCGTCCGAGCCTCGATCCGGTCGGTGGAGGCTGGGCGGTGCCCCGGCTCCCTAGCGTGGCGGCGGAGCCACCACCGACCGACAGGAGCCCGTCATGGCCGCCACCACCGGCACCCCCTCGACCCGCCGTCCCGCAACGGACGCAGCCGCGCGGCTCGGCGCCGCCGGCGCGCTGACCGCAGTCGCGGCGCTGCTCGCCGCTCTCGCCGTGCTGCCCGCCGACGCCGGCGGCACCTCGGCCGCGTCGATCGCCGACCGGTACGCCGCCAGCGGCTACCTGGCGGCGACCTGGCGGCGACGGTGCTGCAGGTGGCCGGTGTGGTCGGAGCCCTCGTCCCGCAGCGGCGCTGACGGCCGTCCTCGGCGGCGCGCCCCGGCCGGTCCGCGCGCTCCTCCTGGCCGGTGCCGTGGTCGCCGCGGCGCTACAGCTGACCGGCCACGCGGTCATCGCCACGCTGGCAGCGGGCACGGCCGCCCGTGGGAACGGCGACGTGGTGCTCGCCCTCTACGACCTGTCCTCGATCGCGTTCGCGTTCAGCTCGGCGGGGACGGCGGCATTCCTGGCTGCGACCGCCGCGGGCGTCCTCAGCTCGCGCGCGCTGCCGCGCTCGGTGGGCTGGTCGGCGCTGGCGCTGGCTGCGGTGTCAGGCGTCGCGGCCGGGTCGCTGGCCACCGGTGGGCCCTTCGGCGTCCACGGGGACTTCGGCTTCGTCGCCCTCGTCTTGGTCTACCTGTGGTTCCTTGCCGCCGGCATCGCGCTGCTGCGCCGCCGCGCCTGAGGGGGCCGGCGTCAGGTACGACGCCGGGCGAGGTCGGCGGGGCGCGCTCGGGGCGGAGAACCCGGCGCGCTTGTGCGAGCCGTCGCAGAAGGGCTTGATCCCCGACTTGCCACACCGGCAGAGGGCGATGGTCTCGCGCCCGGGGTCGATCTCGCGGCCGTCCTGGTCGAGCAGCCGGAAGTCGCCGCGGACGATCAGCGGACCGTCCCGGTAGGGCGTGATGGTCGCCCCGTCCGTGTCCGCGGGCGCCGGGCGCGCGTCGTCGGCGAGTTGAGGCGAGCCGGGCAGCGGTCGGGACACGACTCTCCCCTGCCCGTGGCGCTCCTCCGGCACACCTGCCCTCACCCGGCAGGGTCCCTGGGGGTCTGGCCGTAGAACACCTGCTCCACCACAGACCGCGCCCGCCGGGTCCTGCGACGGTAGTCCTCGAGGAACTGCCCGGCCTCCGTGTCGGCCCCGTACCCGCAGGCACGCGCCACGCCGACGAGCTCCGATCCGGGGCGGGGCAGCTGGTCACTGGGCCGGCCACGCACCAGGAAGATCCCGTTCCGGGAGCGGCTGGCGAGCTCCCAGGCCGACAGCAGGGCCTCGGCCGAATCGCCGTCCAGCAGGCCGGCGTTCCTCAGCCCGGCCAGGCCATCCAGGGTCGAGGGGGTCCGCAGCTCCGGGACCGCGGCGGCGTGCTGCAGCTGCAGGAGCTGCACCGTCCACTCCACGTCGGCGAGCCCGCCGCGACCGAGCTTGGTATGGGTGGCCGGGTCGGCTCCCCGGGGCAGTCGCTCGCGCTCCACGCGGGCCTTGATCCGGCGGATCTCGGCCACTTGCTCGCCGCTGAGTCCGTCGGCGGGATAGCGGATCGGATCGATCATCGCCAGGAAGTCCCCGCCGAGCCCGACGTCGCCGGCCACGGGCACCGCGCGCAGCAGCGACTGCACCTCCCACACCGACACCCAGCGCTCGTAGTACTCGCGGAAAGCCGGGAGAGTGCGGACCAGCGCGCCCTGCCGGCCCTCCGGACGCAGGTCGGCGTCAACCTCGAACGCCGGGTCCGGAGCCGGCTCGCTCAGCAACCGGCGCAGCGTGTGCGCGACGGCGTTGGCCGCCGCCGTGGCGCGGCCCTCGTCGAATCCGGGCCGCGCACGGTGGACGAAGAGGACGTCGGCATCGGAGGCGTAGCCCATCTCGCTCCCGCCGAGCCGGCCCATCCCGATGACGGCCAGGTCCATGGGGATCTCGGCCAGGTCGATGCCGGCGTCGACCGCGTACGCCCGGCGGGCGACGTCGAGGCCGACCTGCAGCGTGGCGACCGCGATGTCGGTGAGCGCGGACCCGACCCGGCTCACCTCGAGGCGTCCGAGCAGGTCGGCGGAGGCGACGCGGAGGAGTTCGTGGCGCCGCAGTCCGCGGAGCACCCGCATGCCCGCCTGCGGGGTCGGCGCCCGACCCGCCGCCTGGCCCCAGGCACCGGCCAGCGCCACGGCGGGGCGCGGCTCGAGCTCGCTGTCCCTCGCCAGGATGCGCAGTGCCTCCGGCGTCCGGGTGAGCAGCGAGGCGACGTACTGGCTCGAGCCGAGCAGCTGGGCCAGCCGTTCGGCCACCTGCCCCTCGTCGCGCAGCAACCGCAGGTACCACTGGTTGCCGCCCAGCGCCTCGCTGACCTGCCGGTAGGCCAGCAGACCGGCATCGGGGTTCGGTGCCGACGCCAGCGCCTGGAGGAGCACCGGGAGCAGGTACTTCTGCATGGACGCCGATCGGGAGACGCCGCCGGTGAGCGTGCCCAGGTGCCGCAGCGCCCCGTCCGGGTCGGCGAAGCCGAGCGCGCGCAGCCAGTCACCGGCCGCCTTGGAGCCCAGCTGCAGGTTCTCCCCCGGCACCCGGGCGACCGCGGACAGCAGCGGCCGGTAGAAGAGCTTCTCGTGCAGCCGCCGGACCTCACGGGTGTGCAGCGCCAGCTCGGCCTGCAGGACGTCGACGGCGCTCCCGCGGGAGTCGGGCTTGTAACCCAGTGAACGGGCCAGCCAGCGCAGCTGCTGCTCGTCGGTGGGCAGCAGGTGGGTGCGGCGCAGGCGCAGCAGCTGGAGCCGGTGTTCGACGGTGCGCAGGAACCGGTAGGAGGCGATGAGGGTGGCGGCGTCCTCCCGGCCGACGTAGCCGCCGGCCGACAGGGCCGTGAGCGCGGGCAGGGTGCCCCCCAGGCGCAGCGACGGATCGGCCCGCCCGTGCACCATCTGCAGCAGCTGGACGGCGAACTCGACGTCGCGCAGCCCGCCGCGGCCCAGCTTGAGCTCCCGCTCGGCCTGGGCCGGCGGGATGTTGGCCTCCACGCGCCGGCGCATCGCCTGCACCTCGCCGACGAAACCCGGCCGGTCGCCGGCCGTCCACACCCGGGGCCAGAGGGTGTCGACGTAGGCCCGGCCGAGATCGGGGTCACCGGCGACGGGCCGCATCTTCAACAGCGCCTGGAACTCCCAGGTGCTCGCCCACTGCTCGTAGTAGGCCGCGTGGTTGGCCACGGTCCGCACCAGCGCCCCGGACTTGCCCTCCGGGCGGAGCGCGGCGTCGACCTCCCAGGCCGCCTCCTGGCAGATCCGCATGAGGGCGGCGGCCACCCGGGTGGCGCTGGCGAGGGCCGGCGCCTCGGGGTCGGCCGGCTCGACCGGCTCGGCGACGAAGACCACGTCGACGTCGCTGACGTAGTTGAGCTCCCGCCCCCCGCACTTGCCGAGTCCGATGACGGCCAGCCGGCAGGCCGCGGCCGACTCCGGCTGCTCGGCGACGGCGAGGGCCAGTCCGGCGGTGAGCACGGCCGCGGCGATGTCGGCGAGCTCGGCGGCGGCGTCCTCGGCCGGCAGCCCGTCCCCGAGGTCCCGTCCGGCAAGGGACAGGATGGCCCGGCGGTATGCCATGCGGAGCGCGGCGACCCGCTTCGGCGAGGCGTCCGGCGCGGCCTTGCCCAGCCGCACCCCCCACGGCGGGTCGTCGGGGTCCGCCCCCACGGCGAGGAGCATCTCCCGTTCGAGCTCCCGTGCCGTGGGCCGGTCGGCGTCCCGGGACGAGCCGTCGCCGTCGCCGTCGAGCACCGCCCAGTCCTCCGGGCGGGCTGCCAGGTGGTCGGCCAGGCCGGAGCTGGCGCCGAGCACCGAGAGCAGGCGGCTGCGCAGCAGTCCCGATCCGCGCAGCCCGGCCAGCAGCGTGGCAGCGGCGCCTCCGGAGGAGTCGGTGCCGTCGAGGGCCTCGACCAGCCGGTGCAGGGAACGGAGGGCCAGGTCGGGGTCGCCGGCGCGCGCGAGGGCGGCCACGACGGGGCCGGCCTCGGGGTCGGCCGGCTCGTTGCGCTCCAGGTCCCACAACGCGAGCGCGGGGTCGGCGAGCAGGCGGGCTGCGCGCTCGCCGTCCTCGAAGCCGAACCGGGCCAGCCGCGCCACCGCCCGGCGCGGAACCTCCACCTCGGGCTTCGTCATGCGCTCAGGCGGCCGCCCGGGCGCGGGCCCGGACGAGGTCTGCGAACCGCGCGGCGAACGGCGCCCACGCCTCGGCCACGTGGGGATGCGCCTCGTCGGAGAGCAGGCAGATCGTCTCCCGGTCGTACGGGCTCGCGGCGACGCCGACGACGTCGCGCTCGGCCCATTCGTGCACGATCTCCGGCGTCGTCTCGATGTGGAACTGCAGTCCGTAGACGTGCCGGCCCACGCGGAAGGCCTGGTTGGCGTAGAAGGGGTTGCTCGCCAGCAGCGTCGAGCCCGGGGGCAGCTCGGAGATCTCGTCGTGGTGGAACTGGATGACGTCCGGCGAGAGCGGCAGCGGCCCGAACACGGGGTCGGCGTCCGCGGCGTCCCGCTTGGCGACGAGGGTCGCGCCGACCTCGGGTCCGTCGATCCCCGGCCGCACCTTGCCGCCGCCGACCTCGGCCAGCAGCTGGGCGCCGAGGCAGATGGCCAGCGTCGGGAGGTCCGCGGCCAGCGCGTGCCTCAGCAGGTCGCGCACCGGGACCAGCTCGGGGCTGGTGGCCTCGTCGTCCAGCGCCGACTGGGGGCCGCCGAGCACGACGAGCCCGTCGTAACCGTCGAGGGTCTCCGGCAGCGGCTCGCCCAGGCCCTGGTGCCGCTCGTCGAGTTCCATGCCGGCGTTGCGCAGCCAGTCGCCCAGGCGCCCGAGCGGATCGGTCTCATGGACGACGAGGACGAGCAGGCGGGCCACGGTTCCGAGGTTAGTTCCCGGGCCTTGAGCATGCTTTTGGCCCCTGTAGCGCCCCGTCCTCCGCCGCTCTGGGGGTGTTGTTCGCGCCCCGCGGTCCTGCAGGACTCCCAGACCCCGGGAAACACTCCCAGAGCGGCCTCGTCAACGCCGGCCGGCGCCGTTACCGGTTCACAGGCCGGGCAGGTAGCGGCGGAGCTCGAAGGGGGTCACGTTCTGCCGGTAGGAGTTGAACTCCTCCCACTTGTTGCGCAGGAAGAACTCGAAGACGTGCTCGCCCAGCGTCTCGGCCACCAGCTCGCTGTTCTGCATCGCGGTCAGCGCCTCGCCGAGGGAGACCGGCAGATCCTCGTATCCGGCCGCGCGGCGCTCGGTGTCGGTGAGCGACCAGACGTCGTCCTCGGCCTCCGGCGGCAGCTCGTAGCCCTTCTCGATCCCTCGCAGCCCGGCGGCCAGCAGGACGGCGAAGGTCAGGTACGGGTTGCAGGCGGAGTCCGGCGAGCGCACCTCGACCCGGGCCGACTGCGTCTTGCTGGGCTTGTAGGAAGGCAGCCGCACCAGCGCCGACCGGTTGGCCCGACCCCAGGTCGCCGCCGTCGGAGCCTCGGTGCCGGCAAGCAGCCGCCGGTAGGAGTTCACCGTCTGGTTGGTGACGGCGGTGTACTCGCGGGCGTGGGCGAGCAGGCCGGCGATGAACTGCTTGCCGGTCGTCGACAGCCGCATCGGATCGGCGGCGTCGTGGAAGGCGTTGCGGTCGCCCTCGAACAGCGAGACGTGCGTGTGCATGGCCGAGCCGGCCAGTTCGGTGAACGGCTTGGGCATGAACGTGGCGTACACCCCCTGGGCGAGCGCCACCTCCCGGACGACGTGCCGCAGCGTCATGATGTTGTCGGCCATCGACAGGGCGTCGGCGTAGCGCAGGTCGATCTCCTGCTGCCCGGGCGCGACCTCGTGGTGGCTGAACTCCACCGAGATGCCCATGGCCTCCAGCGCGAACACCGCCTCGCGCCGGAAGTCGTGCGCGACGTTGTGCGTGGAGAGGTCGAAGTACCCGCCGTTGTCGGCGGGTTCGGGCGGGGACCCGTCCGAGGGCAGGTCCTTCAGCAGGAAGAACTCCACCTCCGGGTGGGTGTAGAAGGTGAAGCCCATCTCGGCGGCCTTGGCCAGCGTCCGCCGCAGCACGTGCCGCGGGTCGGCCCACGCCGGTGAACCGTCGGGCAGCGTGATGTCGCAGAACATCCGCGCGGTGTCGCTCGGGCTGCCCTTCCTCGCCGGCATCACCTGGAAGGTGCCCGGGTCGGGCTGGGCGACCATGTCGGACTCGTAGACCCGCGCGAAGCCCTCGATCGCCGAGCCGTCGAAGCCGATGCCCTCGGCGAAGGCGGCCTCGATCTCGGCCGGGGCCACGGCGACGGCCTTCAGATATCCGGACACGTCGGTGAACCACAGCCGCACGAAGCGGATGTCACGTTCTTCCAGGGTGCGCAGGACGAACTCCTGCTGTCGGTCCATGCTCGCCATGATCGCGTCCGCTCGTTTCCTCGATGTGTCGTTCCGTCAGCCTGTCCGGGCGGCCTGGTGTGCAGCGGCCGCCAGCCCCACCTCCAGGGCCGCGAATCCGCCGGTCGGCCAGAGGCGCAACCGACGCTCCGCCGCCGCGCCCGCGAGCCGCGCGATCGCCATTCCGGCGCTCGCGTCCCGCACTGCGCGCAGCATGCCGCCGTTCTCGGCGGTCCCTCTGCCCCTGAGCGGGGCCAGTGCGACCGCGAAGGCGATCGGAATGCCCGCGTACACCGCGCGGATCTCGGTCCGGGACTCCGGCGTGCCGGCGGTACCACCGAAGACCGCCGGCACCCGGGCAGGATCGACGGCCGCGACCGCTCCGATGGCGGCGTAGACGCCGGCCGCCAGCCAGCGCAGCGTCGAAGGACCGGGCACGGACACAGGTTAGGGGCGCCGGGGGTCCAGAGCAGCCGCCGCCGCGACGCGCGTTTGCAAGCGCGCCTGAACCGGCGGCGCCCCGCCTGGCCGGACGGTCCGCCGGGCGACGAGACTGTGCGCGTGACCGATCAGCAGCCGGTGCAACTGCGGGTGGCCCTGGCCCAGATCGACACCCGGGTGGGCGATCTCCCGGGGAACGTGGACCTGGTGCGCACCTGGACGGCGAAGGCCGCCCAGGCCGGCGCGCACCTGGTCGTCTTCCCCGAGATGACCCTGACCGGCTATCCGCCCGAAGACCTGGTGCTCCGCGAGTCCTTCGCGCGGGCCAGCGAGCAGGCGCTCGTCGATCTGGCCGGCTCCCTCGCCGAGCGCGGCCTCGGCGACGTCGCCGTCGTCGTGGGGTACCTGGCGCACACTGAAGGCATCGGCCCCGCGCCGGTGGACCACCCCCCGGCCGAGGACGCGGACCGCCCGGGCGACGCGAACCCCCGCCGCGGGGCTCCGCGCAACGCGGCAGCCCTGCTGCACGGCGGCGAGGTCGTCGTCCGCTACTACAAGCGGCACCTGCCCAACTACGGCGTCTTCGACGAGGCCCGCTACTTCGTGCCCGGCACCGAGCTGCCCGTCGTCCGGCTGCACGGGGTGGACGTCGCACTGACCATCTGCGAGGACCTCTGGGTCGAGGGCGG
>JALYMS010000202.1 GCA_030773535.1 Actinomycetota bacterium
CGGGGAGTCGCCCCTCCAGCAAGGGTCGCTCCTCGATCACGAACAGGCGGGCAGAGGCGAGGCCCGCCCGCTCGAGCATGGAAGCGAGGTCGGCGGCCACCTCGTGCACCGCCTCCGGCGGGACCCGGTCGAGGACCACGGCCAGGGCCGTTCCGCGCTCCTGGGCCGTGCGGAGCACGTCCCAGGGGACGGCGTCAGCGTAGCGGGAGGCCGTCGTGACGAACACCCAGAGGTCCGCGGCGGCCAGGAGTTGGCCGGCGAGTTCCCGGTTGGACTCCACGACGGAGTCCACGTCGGGGGCGTCGAGCAGGGCCAGGCCGGCCGGCAGGTCGTCTTCGACCACGACCTGCAGGGTGCCCGGCCCGCCGGCGGACCCGGTGACGCGGGCCAGGCCAGGAAGGACGCGGTCCCCGGAGAAGGACGGCAGGTCGGTCGGGGCGCACACCAGGACGGGCGCCCGCGTGGTGGGCCGCAGGACGCCGGCGCTGGTCACGGGTGCCCCCACGAGGCTGTTGACCAGGGTGGACTTGCCGGCCCCCGTGGAGCCGCCGATGACGGTGAGCAGCGGCGCACCGAGGTCGAGCAGGCGCGGGAGGAGGTAGTCGTCGATCTGGTCGGTGACGTTGCGCGCGGCGCGGCGGGCGGCATCGGCCTCGGGAGTGGCCAGATGCAGCGGGGCGGCGGCCAGCCGGTTCCGCAGCGCCGTCAGGGCGTCGGGCAGCCGGAGCGGCGGAGCGGTCACCACTGCTTCCTGCCCGCCGGGCGCCCTCTCTACCCGCGAAGGCCAGGAGGTGCGTCGTCGGCCTTGCTGGCCCGCTCCTCGCGCAGCGCCTGGAACACGCGGCGGCGCACGCGGTCCTGGTCCTTCTCCTGGATGTTGATGAAGCGGATGGACATCACCCACCGCGCGCCGCGCGCCTGCGTTCGCACGACCTCGGCCTTGGTCTTGATGACCCCGTCCTCCAGGGACAGGTTCAGGAGGAGCTGCGCGCCCGCCTCGGGTGGCGCACCGAACCCCTCGAACTCGCCGCGCAGCCCGGCCTCGCTCACGTCGATGGTGGAACCCTTCAGGTCCACGGTCCCGTACTCGACCTCCACCGGAACGGTGATCCGGCCTCGTACCGCCTTCCGCCGCTGACTGGTCTCCGCCGGTCCGGTCATCCGCATGCGCCACCGGATGACGGCGCCGTGTGTCACCTCGGTGATCTGGGCGGGAACGGCACGCTGGTTGTCCTGGCCCTTCCAGAAGACCTCGACCGCGTCGCCGACCTTGACGACGACCTGCTGGACGAACTCGCCGACCGACGGTCGGATGGAGATGACCCCGTCGTGCACGAGCTCCACGCGGGCGCTGACCGAGATGCCACGACCCGTCAGCGTGACATCCGCCTCGGTCTGCTCCTCCGGGTGGTCGACGCCGGGAACGCCCGTCATTTGGTCTTCTCCACTCCTGTGCCGCACGGCGCACGCACCTGATGCCTCACGGTCCCGGGGCCCGCCGGGACAGAACGGTAGCCGTCGCGCCGGCGCGGCTCCTGAGCCGCCTGCCCGACGCGCCGGGTGGGCGGCGTCCGGCAGGGACCCTTCCGTCTTCGGCGCGCCCCGGCCCTTCCGCGAGAGCACCGCCCGGTCGCCCTACCCGGAAGGGGTACCGGGCAGACGTCGAGGGGCACCCGGGCCTCCGAGGCGGCGCGGGTGCACGGGTACCGGGGTCCCGGCCCGGCTCGCCGACCGCTGCGGTCAGCCGTTGCGGCGGGCGGTCCAGGAGCTGACGAAATCGCGGAGGCTCCGCGTCGGCCGCAGCCAGGCGCCGTCCGGCGGCAGGGCGTCGAGACGGACACGGTCAAGCGGCTCGGTGAACGCCCCGGGGACGTCCTCGATGTCGATGAACTCCAGCAGCTCGGAGCTGATGGCGTAGCCGGCGACCTCGCTGAACGCCACGACGACGACCTGGGTGCCGGCGCGGACGAGCTCCTCCAGCGGCTCGGCGAAATTGCGTCCGTCGCCGGAGAACACCACGAGACGGCGCAGTCGGTGGCTGTGTGCCCGGACCGCGATGTGGTCGAGCATGTCCTGGTCGATGTCGTCGTCGGGCTGGGTCTTGGGGCGCGCGAACACCGCGAAACCGAAGCCGCGCAGAGCCTCCACCCAGCGCTGCAGCGTGCCCGGCACCGGCGGGATGTTGGCGAACACGCAGGCCTCGACGTCAGGGGCGTCGGGGGCGGTGGGGTCGCCCGCTCCCTCGACGAACCAGGCGGCGATCGCGTCGAACCGTGGGCGGGACGCGGCCGTGGGCCGGGCGCCGATCACCGTCGACAGCGTCATGTCGATGTTGGGCGCGTCCCAGATCAGCAGGTCCAGCGCCGGCCGGACCCGCCCGTCCGCGGCGGAGCCGGGATCGGATGCGATCCGGGGGCCGGAGGAGGTCTCGGGAACGAGGGTGTCGGACACGGGAGCAGTGTGCCGCCCCGTAGCGCCGTCCGGAACGTCCGGTGCGATTCCCGTCCCGCTACCGGGGTGGCCCGGCGTCGGTCCACGGCGCGGCGGACCGGCCGGCGCCGTCGCTCGGCGGCCCGGGCGACGGCCGATCACCCGGCGGAGGAGGCTGCGGCACCCGCGACCGCGAGCGCGCACAGATCCCCGCCGGCCGCCTTGACCCGGCGCACGAACCCGGGGACCTCGTCCGCCGGCATCGGCTGACCCAGCAGCCAGCCCTGGGCCAGGTCGCAGCCGGCGTCCCGCACCATCCTGAGGTGCTCGGGAGTCTCCACTCCCTCGGCGACGGAGCGGATGCCCAGCGACCGGGTGAGACCGACGATGGCCGCCAGGACCGCGCCCGTCTCACCGGCGACCGCCCGCTCTGCAGCGGTCAGCAGCGAACGGTCGATCTTCAAGGTGCCGATGGGCAGCGTGAAGAGCTGTGCCAGCGACGACCATCCCGTGCCGAAGTCGTCGATCGCCACGCGGACGCCGAAGCTGCGCAGCACGGTGAGCTGGTCCTCCGCGCGGGTGGGGTCCTCGGCGACGGTGGTCTCGGTGAGCTCCAGCACCAGCTGGTCGGCGGGCAGCCCGGACTCGCGCAGCGCCACCCGCACGTCCCGGACCAGCGTCTCGGCGGAGAAGTGCCGGGCGCTTACGTTGACCGACATCCGCAGCGGCAGCCCGGCGGCGGCCCACTCCGCCGCCCGCCGCGTGGTCTCCCGGAGCAACCACCGGGTGATGGGTATGACCTGCCCGGTCTCCTCGGCGACCGACAGGAACGAGTCGGGCGGCAGGAGCCCCCGCTCCGGGTGCTGCCAGCGGACCAGCGCCTCGACGCCCTCGACCTCGCCGTTGTCCAGCCGCACCACCGGTTGGTAGTGGACGACGAGCTGGTCGACGGCGTCGTCCCGGAGGCGGGTGGCGACCTCCAGTCGCCAGCGGGCCGCCTCCCGCAGGCCGGGGGAGAAGAGGTGCACGCGGTCGCGGCCGGAACTCTTGGCCGCGTACATGGCGGCGTCAGCGTCGCTGAGCAACTGGTGCGCATCGTCGGACTCCGCGCGCGACACCGCGACCCCGATGCTGGCCGAGACCGGCACGGAGATGCCCGCGGCGACCAAGGGCATCGCGAAGATCGTCTGCAACCGGAACGCCAGGGCCGCCGCCTCCGAGGAGTCGCACCCACGGGCGAGGACGACGAACTGGTCGCCACCCAGCCGGCCCACCACGTCACCTGGACGGACCTGCTCGGTCAGCCGGGCGGCGACCTGGCACAGCAGCGCGTCGCCCACGTCGTGGCCGAGTGAGTCGTTGACGGTTTTGAAGCTGTCCAGGTCGAGCACGAGCAGCCCGGTGGCCTCGGCGCCGCTGCGCCGCTCGGCGAGTGCGTCCGAGAGCGAGCGCAGCAGGAACGACCGGTTCGGCAGCCCGGTCAGCTCGTCGTGGCCGGCCTGCCAGGCCAGGGCCTGCTCGCTGCGCACCCGCGCGGTGATGTCGGTATGCGTGACGACGACCCGGGACGCCCCGGTGACCCGGGAGGCCTGCAGGCGGAACCAGGCGGTCTCTCCGCCCAACCGGCAGGAGTAGTCGTGGTCGAAGGTCCGGCAGCCGGCGGTGTCACCCTGCTCGGCGGACTCTCGCACCAACCGGCGCACCGCGTGCTCGATCACGGCGTGATCGGACGGTTCGAGCCCCCGTCTCATGGCCTCCAGGTAGTCGTCGCCCACACCGCCGGGCTCCTGCCCGTGCTGCCGGAAGAGCTCCCCGGCCACCTCCCACGCCCGGTTCGCGGTGACGATGCGGCCCGCCTCGTCGACGAGCACCGTCGCCGAGGGGAGCGCCTCGAGCACGTCGGTGAGCTCGCGCATCGCCGCGTCGCGCTGCTGGTCGCTGCGGAACTGGTCGTCGACGTCCCGGAAGAACACGGCGACGCCGGCCTGGTCGGGGAACGCCCGGATCTCGTACCAGCGGTTCTGCGGCTGGTAGAAGTACGCGAACTGCCGGGGGCAGCGGTCGGTGAAGGCGCCGCGGAACTGCTCCTCGACCAGCGAGCCGCGGGCGTCGGGGAAGCAGTCGAGCGCGACCTTGCCGATCAGCTCGTCGGCGTTGCGCTCCAGCAGCGCCTCGGCGGCGGAGTTGAGGTAGCGGAAACGCCCATGGGCGTCCAGGCGGTAGACGGCGTCGGGGACACCTGCCAGCGGGTCGGGAGAACCCGGCGAGGGCCCGTCGTCGTGTGCTCGCACGTTATCCGCTCTCGTCCAGTGGGTCGTCGGCTGCGCCGGGGCGGAAATTCCGGCACAGGACCGTCCCGTCCGGGGAAGGGGCGGCACATGAACTACACCGAGAGTAGTTGGTCGGAGTACCGATTCGACACCCTCTGCCCGGGCTCGTCACGGGCCCGCGGCGGTTGCCGCGCTGACCTGGGACTCACGCGGGCGGGCCACCGAGCAGGAGCTCGCGGAGCAGGTGCAGAGCCACCGTGACCGATCGTTCCCGTACTGCGGATCGTGAGCCCGAGAGACGCAGCGCCCGCGCCTTCCCCCCCTCGGGCCCGACCACGCAGACGTGCACCGTGCCGACTGGTTTGTCCGCCGTTCCACCGCCCGGGCCGGCGATACCGGTGATCCCGACGCCGACGTCGGCGCCGAACCGGGCCCGGGCACCGTCGGCCAGGGCTCCGGCCACCTCGGGGCTGACCGCCCCGTGTTCGGCCAGCATCCCCGCCGGAACTCCGACGAGCCGCTCCTTGGCCGAGTTCGCGTAGGCCGTGATGCCGCCGAGGACCCAGGCGGAGGACCCGGCCCGTGCGGTCAACCGCCCCGCGAGCAGGCCACCGGTGCACGACTCGGCGGTGGCCACGGTGAGCCCCCGATCGGCGAATGCGTCCGCGACGAGGTCGTCCAGTGTGGGGCCCGTGGAGAACAAGGTGTCGCCGTGCCGCTGGGCGAGCAGCGCCGCCAGCCGCTCGTAGGCGGGCTGCGCCTCGCGGGGGTAGCGCGTGACCACCTCCAGCTCGCCGTCGCGCAGGCAGGTGGTGATCTCCAGCTGGGCCAGCTCGGATCCGGATCCCCGGAGGGTCGCCGCGAGCTGCGACTCCAGCGCCCCCCAGAGGCGCACGGTCTCCTGCCGCAGCTCCGTCCGGCCCGCCAGCGCCCGCTGCGTGGGCCCGGCGGCCAAGGCGGCCGGCCACATCCCCTGGAGCTCCCCCGGCGGCCCGGGCAGGACGAGGACGGTCGGCCCCGACCGCCCCTCCGCCGGGGGGACGACGAGGCCCGGGGCGGTGCCCACCGGCTCCAGGACGGTGGCTCCCTCGGGTACGAGCGACTGCTTGCGGATGCCGGCAGCGGTGGCGTCGGGATCGGCGGGCCGGCCGCGCCGCGCCATGAGCCGCTCGACGATGGCGCGGACGCGTTGCTCGAGGGCCTGGTCGAGCGCGGAGGGTCGGCCCTGGAACCTCCCGACCACCTCCGCGGTCAGGTCGTCGGCTGTCGGGCCGAGCCCGCCGGTGGTGATCACCAGGGAGACGCCGGTGTCCGCGAGGAAGGCCAGCGCGGCCCGGAGGTCCTCGGGCCGGTCTCCCACGACGATCACGTGCCCGACGTCCACCCCCAGGAGGCGCAGTTCCTCGGCCAGCCAGGGACCGTTGCGGTCCGAGACCCGGCCGGTGAGCACCTCGGTCCCGGTGACGACGATGCCGGCGCGCGTGACCACGCACGCGACCCTAGGTGGGCCGGACCGCCGGGGCAGGTCGGGGCGGGCAGCCGTCCGGCCGCGTCCGGGGATCCCCCGTCCGGGAGCCGCGCCGCCCCCCGCACCGGTCACGGATACCGTGCGGGACGAACGAGGTCCTGACCGCGGACCGCCGGAGCGCGCAAGGAGGAGCCGTGGGTTCGCCGTCGTATCCCTCGTCGCCGGGAGACCAGGCCGGTCCCGCACAGCCGAGCACCGCGGAGATCCCCGTGGTACGTCCGGCTGCCGCACCGGTGACCCAGCAGCTCCCGCCCCATCCCGGCGCGACGGCCTTCGGTGCGCAGCCGACCACGGCCGTCCAGCCCCAGCTCCAGCCCCACCCGCCGCAGCCCACGGGGCCGGTGGACTACGTGCCGGGACTCCCGGGTGCACCGGCGCCTCCGCCGCCCGCCGTCGCGCCGGCCATCGCCGCGCCCGTCCCGACGTGGCGGGAGACGCTCGAGGCGGACGACTCCGCCCGGGAACGCGGGGGGCGGGCCCCGCGGCTCCCCCGGGACCGCGGCGTCCTCGTCCCGATCGGACTGGCCGCCCTGGCCCTGGTCCTGCTACAGCTGGGACTGTCGCTCGAATTCGGTTCGGATTCGTCGTGGGAATCCGTGCCGCTGTGGTCCGCGTTCGCCACGGCCGCGACCGTGGCCGGACTCGTCTGTCTCGTCGTCGCCGCTCTGAAGCGCGGCCGGCCGAGCGCGGAGCAGGCGTGGCGAGCGGGTGCCGCGGCGCTGGTCGGCCTGTCGGTGTTCTGGTTGCTGGTGGTCCTGCCGGTGGCCGACGGCGACCGTGGCTTCCTGCTCACCGCCGCGCTCGGCTGCCTCGGCGCTGCGCTGTGGATGGCTGCCGAGCGCGACTGATCCGGGGACCGGTCAGCCGGTGGGGTCCGCCGGGGTGCCGGCCGACGTCGAGGGCGCCGCGCTGGAGGACGGTGCCGTACTCGTGGTCGTGGCAGGCGTGGACGACGGCGCGGCCGACCGCCCGCCACCGGCCGGCTTCTCCGACTGCTTCTCCGACTGCTTCGCCGGCTCCTTCGCCGGGGCCTTGCTCGGTGGGATCGCCGACTGCTCCGCCGGCTGTGTGGCCGACTGCGTCGCAGCAGGTGCCGGTGCATCGGTGACCGCTGGGGCGGTCGGGACGTCCGCACCGCCGTCCGGCGCCTCGTCGGCCGGAGCCGCCTGGTCGGGCACCGCCGCCCCCGTCACCGCCGACCCGGCCGGGCCCTCGCCGCCGCTCCCGGACCCCTCGCCGACGCCGTCCTGCGGCGGCGCCACCGCGTAGGCGACGGTGACGGCGTCCGCGGGTGCCAGTGGGGTGCCGGCAGGGTCGACGTCGGTCACGAGGTCGGGCACGGTGACCGCGGTGACCTCCTCCCGGAGGCTCACCTCCAAGCCGAGCGCGGTCAGCTGCTCGGTGACCTCGCCGACCGGACGACCGGTGTAGTCGGCCGCGTCGAGGACGATGCTGCGCTGGTCGGGCTCGTCGGGCTGCTCGGGCTGCTCGGGCTGCTCGGCCGCTGACGCGGTCGACGCCGGCTGCCCCTGGGAGAACGCCTGCAGGACGGCGACCGCGATGCCGGCGCCGGCGAGCAGGGCGAGCAGTGGGAGCAGGACCGTCGCGACCCTCCTCCGGCCGCGGCCGGAGGAGCCCGGACGCCTCGGGGATCGCACAGGACGCGAGGACCGGGAAGTGTTCGTTGGACCGTCGACACCCTGGACGAGCGTCGAGCCGCCCAGGACCGGCGCGACCGCCACCGTGGCCGGATGGTCGGACAGCGACCGCCCCGCGAGCACGTCGTCGATCGCGGCCACGAAGGCCGCACCGTCCGGCAGGCGGGCGCCCGGGTCCTTGAGCAGCGCCCGGCGGACCAGCTCGCGAACGGAGGCGGGCAGGTCCCCGGGAAGGGGCTCCGGGTCCTGCTGCACCTGCTTGAGGGCGATGGTGACGGCGTTGTCGCCTTCGAAGGCGGGATGGCCGGTCAGGCACTCGTAGCCGATGAGCCCCAGGGCGTAGACGTCGCTGGCCGGGGTAGCCGGCCTTCCCTCTGCCTGCTCGGGCGAGAGGTACTGAGGGGTGCCGATGACCTGACCGGTACGGGTGAGCGCGACGCTGCGAGCCGACCAGGCGATGCCGAAGTCGGTGATCTTCACGCTGCCGTCCGGGCGGACGAGGATGTTCCCGGGCTTGACGTCCCGGTGCACCATGCCGGCCGCGTGGGCCTCGCCGAGGCCGAAGGCGGTCTGCCGGAGCAGGGAGAGCGTCGTCTCCGTCGTGAGCGGGCCCTCGCGGGCCACGAGTGTCGAGAGCGGCTCTCCCTCGACCAGCTCCATGACGAGGTAGGCGAGGGTCTCGCCGGTGCCGTCCTGGGCGATCTCCTCGCCGTAGTCGAAGACCGCGGCGATGTTGGGGTGGCTCAGGGACGCCGCGTGCTGCGCCTCGGCCCGGAACCGGGCCAGGAAGGTGGGGTCTCCGGTGTACTCGCTCCGCAGCACCTTCACCGCTACCGCTCGGTGCAGAAGGATGTCCTGGCCCCGCCAGACCTGTCCCATTCCGCCGGCGGCGATCAGCCGGTGCAGTTCGTAGCGGTCCCCCAGGCACCGTCGACCTGGTTCGACCACAGGGGTCACTCCTCGTTCTGTCCGGCCGGCTTCGTGCGGGCTGCCACGCTGCCGCCCGGGTGCATGGTCACCTGCCCCAGGATGTCCATCCGGGGCTCGGCTTACACATGTCACCGACTCGGGACAGCGGCGGCACGTACCGTTCCATTCCGATCCGTGGACGGCTCCGGACCTCTGCGGCGCGCCGATAGCACACTGTGTCGAGCCGGCCACTGTCTTCCTCCGCCGCGGCTGGGCGCCCGGGAGCGGAGGCTGCGTGACAGGGTGGCCGTCCGGGCGTGCAGCGCCGCACGCCCTCCTCCGCGGCGAGCACGAGAGGCGGGACGACGATGTCGGACACCGTGACCAGGAGCGATGCGGCCGGCGTCGCCACGCTCACCCTCCAGCGGCCCGGGCTCTCCTCGGCGCTGCGCCGGGACCTGCTCGCCGCCGTGCAGGATCTCGCCGCCGACGAATCGGTGCGCGCGGTCCTGCTGACCGGATCCGGCCGCGCCTTCTGCGTCGGGCAGGACCTCGCCGAACACGTCGAGTCGCTGCGCGGCGACGCCGCGACGTCCCTGTCGGTCGTCGAGGAGGAGTACAACCCGCTGATCCTCGCCCTGGCCGCGCTGCGCGTACCTGTCGTCGTCGGGATCAACGGCGCCTGCGCCGGGGCCGGCCTGGGCATCGCCCTCGCGGGCGACCTCCGGGTCGCGGCGGCGGGGGCGAAGCTGACCACGGCGTTCACCGGGATCGGGCTGTCCAGCGACTCCGCGCTGGCGGCTCGTCTGGTGCACTGCGTCGGGGCGTCGCGGGCGACGGAGCTGTTGCTGCTGCCGGAGCCCTTCCGGGCGGAGGTGGCGGCGCAGTGGGGGCTGGTCCACCGCGTGGTGGCGCCCGAGCGAGTCCTGGCGGAATCGCAGGCCCTGGCGGCGCGGCTGGCGGCCGGCCCGACGGCCGCCTATCGAGCAGTGAAGACCGTCCTGGCGACGGCGGCGACCGACTCGCTGTCGGGGACCCTGGCTCTCGAGGGCCGGCTGCAGAGCGAGCTCGGCCGGACCGCCGATCACCGGGAGGCCGTCGAGGCGTTCCTGGCCAAGCGTCTGCCGGTCTTCACCGGCCGCTGACGGAGTTCCGGGCCGGCTGCGCGGCTCTGCCGCGCCACGAGTGCACCTGCCGTCGGGGCGAGCTCCCCCACCCGGCGACAGGGCGTCAGGGCCGGTCGGCGGGCGGAGACGCCCGCCGACGTCAGCGGGTGAGCGTCGCGCAGGCGGGGCAGACGTCGCGGGAAACCAGCGGCCACGGCTGCTCGGGGACGACCCGGGCCAGCGACCCGCACACCGTCACCTCGCAGGCGCCGTCCAGCTCCGCGGGGGATCGGTGCACCTCGACCGCGTGCCACAGGGCGGCCGTCGGGCCGTGGGCACGGCTGCGGGCTGCGGCGTGGAGGATCGTCTGCAGGCTCATGGGGAAGAGTTCGGCAGACGGGCCGGCCCTAGTTACGTCTCTTCCCGCTGCCCTTCCCCAAAGGAGGGGAATCTAGTTCCGAGACCGGAACGCGCCGTCGTCATCGGCGGGGCAGGATGCGGTCATGGAGCTGCTGTCATGGAGCTGATCAAGCACGGCCATGCCTGCGTCGTACTGTGCGAAGGGGACCGGCGTCTGGTCATCGACCCGGGGGTCTTCACCGAGGCGGATGCTCTCGCGGGCGCCTCGGCCGTCCTCGTCACGCACGAGCATCCCGATCACTTCGCACCCGAGCGCCTGCTGGCTGCGCTGGAGGCCGATCAGGCCCTCGAGGTGTGGACGAACGCTTCAGTGGCCGGCCGCCTGGAAGGCCTCGGGAGCAGGGTCCACGTGGTGGGCGACGGCGACGCCGTCACGATCGCGGACTTCGGGGTGCACGTGCACGGGGAGCTGCACGCCGAGATCCACCCGGAGATCCCGCGGGTCCAGAACATCGGCTTCCTGGTCGACGGCACGGTGTTCCACCCGGGGGACGCGCTCACCGTCCCGGACGAGCCGGTGACGACGCTGCTGCTGCCGTTGCACGCCCCGTGGTCACGTACCGCGGACCTCATCGACTACGTGCGGGCCGTGCACGCCGACCAGGTCTACGCCGTGCACGACGGGCTGCTCAACGACGCCGGTTTCGGTGTCGTCACCGGGCTGCTGGGCGAACGCGGGCCAGGCACGCCCACGCCACTGGCCCGGCTGACCCCGGGGGACTCGGTCGAGCTCTGAGAGCCGCGCCGTGTCCCCCGGGGGTACGGCTCAGCGGAGCGAGCCGCGGGACCGGCCGGAGACGCCCTCGGCGACGCCGATCAGCAGGACGGCGGCGACGACGGCCAGCACGAAGCCGACGACGTTGAGCTCGGTGATGCTGCCCATGCCGAGCAGGCTGGCGAGGACACCGCCGATCACGGCACCGGCGACACCCAGCAGCAGGGTGGCCAGCAGGCTGAGGCGCTGCTTCCCCGGGACGATGAGCCGGGCGAGGACGCCGATGACGAGGCCGACCAGGATGAGGCCGAGGATCTGGATCACAACGTTCTCCTTCGTTGACCCGGCGCCAGCTGTCCCGGCACGTCGCCGGGTGCCCCACGCCGGTGCACCTGGCTTCGTTACCCCCGTTCAATGGCCTGATGCGTGAGTTCCCCCGATCGTGATCATCGACTCGTCTCAGCTCCCGCCGGAGACCCTGGCGACGTGCGCCGGCACCTTATCCAGCTCGGCGTCCACGGTCCGCTGCACGAGCCGCCGCAGGGCGTTCCGCTGGAGCCGGCGCACGATCCGGCGTCCGCGAGTCGGCTCGTGGGCGATCGTGATGCTCACCCGCGTTCCGCCATCGGCCGTGTCGTCCAGCTCGATGCGCGTGGTCCACGTCTCCGGCGTCAGCTCCAGCCTGGTCGTCACCAGGATGTCCGGCTCCCATTCGACGATCTCGCCGCGCGGTGCACCCGGGGCGGGGCCGGCGTCGAGGAGCCGACCCGGTGTGCAGACGAACGTCGTCCCGACGCCTGGGCCCCGACCGGTCCCGCTCAGCACGTAGGAGACGTCGCACACCGCGCAGTAGGGCTCGAGCACTGCCAGTGCCCGCCAGACCTCGCCGCGCGGCTGCGGGACCTCACGGGTGCCGCTGGCGGTCGTGGTGGACGGAGGAGCCACCTCAGCGGCCGCCCACGGAGACCTCGAACTCGACCTGGCTCACGTCGGGTCGCAGTCGGGAGAAGCTGTGCACCAGCGGTCGCCCGCCGCTGTCGCGGACGGTGGTGCGCACGACCAGCAGGGGCGAGCCGGCCACGATGCGGAGTAGGTCCGCCTCGTCCGGGGCGGCGGTTCCCACGTCCACCACGATGCGCGCGTGAGCCAGGTCGGCGGCGTACTCCCGCCGGAGGAAGTCGTAGAGCGAGCCGTGGCGGAAGTCCTCCTCCGCCGCGCCGGGGAACACACCCGCGGGCAGAAAGCTGTGCGCGACGTGGTTGGGCTCGCCGTCGAGGCTGCGCAGCCGCTCGAGCTCCACGACGTCGTCGGCACCGTCCAGCGACAGCTCGGCCGCCACACCGGCCGGGGCACGGACGACCCGCTGGGTGAGCACCTTCGTCCCGACCTGCGCCCCCTGCTCGCTCATGACGGAGCTGAAGCCGGCGATGCGGTGGACGAAGCTCTCGCGGTACTCGTGCCGGATGGCGGGGCGGGTGACATAGGTCCCCCGGCCCTGCTCCCGGACCAGGTGCCCGTCGGCGACCAGCCCGTCGACGGCGCGCCGCAGGGTGATCCGGCTGACGCCGTACTCGGCGCAGAGCACCGGCTCCGGCGGGAGCACCGTGAGCTCCGGGAGCGCAGCCACGCGCCGCCGCAGGTGCTCCCGGACCGCGAGGTACTTCGGCCCGGTGACGGGGTTGACCACCAGCCAAAGGTACGGGACCACAAGACGTCTGGTCGTCATGTCGTATGAGACGTCCGCTACTCCGTCGTCCGGGAGCGGTCCGCTCCGGCACCGTGCGCCCCTCCCGGCCCTCGGTCCGGCGTTCGCGGCTACCGGGATGCTCAAGACTGGAAGTGGCCCGACCGGCGCCCACCGACGGAGGATCGTGCTGTGACCGACTCGGACTGGCGTAGCCGCAGGTGGGACGCCACGCACCAGCGCATCTACGCGGCCGCCATGGCCCTGTTCGCCGAGCACGGGTTCGAGCGGGTCAACGTGGGCCAGATCGCCGCCGGCGCAGG
>JALYMS010000203.1 GCA_030773535.1 Actinomycetota bacterium
ACGATGTCGGCGATGAACAGCAGCACCGACAGTGCCAGGAAGAGGCCGGCGACCACGTAGGCCACCGGCATCAGCCGGGCGATGTCGAAGGGGCCCGGGTCCGGCCGTCCGCGCACGCGGGCGACCATGGCCCGGGCCTTCTCGTAGAGCGCCCCGGCGATGTGCCCGCCGTCCAGGGGGTAGATCGGCAACAGGTTGAACAGGAAGAGGACCAGGTTCACCCCGGCCAGCAGGCTCAGGAAGAAGCTCAGCTTCTCCAGGCCGGTCAGCTGCGGCAGGGCGAACGCCTCGCCGGAGATGCGGCCGACACCGACGACGCCGATGGGCCCGTTCCGGTCCCGCTCCTCGCCGAGGAACGCCGCCCGGAACAGCTGCGGCACCCGCTGAGGAATCTCGATCAGCCGCTCGACCGAGTTGGACAGGACCATGCCGAAGTAGCCCGGTAGGGCACTGGCGTCCTGCCGGGCGAACCCGACCGCCGGACCGATGCCGACGTACCCGGCGGTCGTGGTCTCGTCGCTGCCCGACTCGACGTAGACGGTGTTGGGCATCGGCGTCACCGTGAGGTCCCGCCGCTCGCCGTCACGCTCGATGGTGAGGGGCAGCGGCTTCCCGGGGCTGGTGCGGATGGCCTCCTGGATCACGGTCCAGCTGTCGTAGCCCGTGTTCTCGAGCGGCTCGCCGTCGATCGCGACGATGGTGTCCCCAGGGCGCAGCCCGGCCTTCGCGGCGGGGCTCTGCTCGGGCAGGGCGCAACCCGGGGCCCCGGCGTCGCAGAGCGCGCCCTCCGCGGTGACCGGCGTGCTGCAGTCGGTCCCCTCCTCGGCACCCGCGGGAAGGACGCACGCCGGCACGTTGTCGATCGTCGTCGTGAGGACGTTGGTACCGACGGCGGTGAGCATGATGGTGAAGAACACCACCGCCAGCACCAGGTTGTTGAACGGGCCGGCGAACATCACGATCACCCGCTGCCACCAGGGCTTGGCGTAGAAGACCCGGCCCCGGTCGCTCGGCAGGACGTCGTTGAGCGCCTGTCCGCGGACCTCGGCGATGAAGCTGCGCATCCGGGTCGCGCGCTTGCTCTCCCCCTCCTCGGCCGGCGGGATCATGCCGACGATGCGGATGTAGCCGCCCAGCGGGATGGCCTTGAGCCCGTACTCGGTCTCGCCGCGGCGCCGGGAGAACAGGGTCGGACCAAAGCCGACCATGAACTGCGGCACCCGCATGCCGAACCGGCGGGCCCAGAAGAAGTGGCCTACCTCGTGGAAGGCGATGGAGAACAGCATCCCGACCGCGAAGGCGACGATCCCCAGGGCCGTGAGAAGGATCCCGCTCAGCTTCAGCCCCTCCGTCAGATGCCCTGGCCGATGATGACGCCCCGGGCGTGCTCCCGGGCCCACTTCTCCGCGGCCAGCACGTCCTCGACGCAGGTGGGTGCGCCCAGGTCCGGCGCGTCGTCGAGGGTACGCGCGACGACGTCGACGATGCCCCGGAACGACAGGCGACCCGCCACGAACGCGGCGACGGCCTCCTCGTTCGCCGCGTTGTAGAGCGCCGGGACGACGCCACCGGCCTCCCCTGCGGACCGCGCCAGGCGCACGGCGGGGAACGCACGCTCGTCCAGAGGCAGGAACTCCCAGGTGCTCGCGGTCGACCAGTCCAGCGCCGGTTGCACGTGCGGCAGCCGGTCGGGCCAGGCCAGGGCCAGGGCGATCGGGAGCCGCATGTCCGGCGGGCTGGCCTGCGCGACGGTCGCGCCGTCGGCGAACGTCACCATCGAGTGCACGATCGACTGCGGGTGCACCACGACGTCGATGTCGGCGAAGGGGACGTCGAAGAGCAGGTGGGCCTCGATGAACTCCAGGCCCTTGTTGACCAGCGTCGCGGAGTTGATGGTGACCACGGGGCCCATGGCCCAGGTGGGGTGGGCCAGCGCCTGGTCCACCGTGACGTCGGCGAGCTCGTCGGCGGTGCGGCCGCGGAACGGCCCGCCGCTGGCCGTGAGCACCAGTCGCGCGACCTCGCCGCGGGCCCCGCCGCGCAGGCACTGGGCCAGCGCCGAGTGCTCGGAGTCGACCGGGACCAGCTGCCCGGGCTTCGCGGCGGAGGTGACCAGCGCTCCCCCCGCGACGAGGGACTCCTTGTTGGCCAGCGCCAGCGTCCGCCCCGCGGCCAGCGCGGCCAGGGTCGGTCGCAGGCCGATGGAGCCGGTGATCCCGTTCAGGACCACGTCGGCCGGGCGGGCGGCGAGCTCCTCTGCGGCACGTGGACCGGCGAGGATCTCCGGCAGGGCGTACTCGCCCTTGGCCCAGCCCTGCTTCGAGGCGGCGGCGTAGAAGGCCAGCTGCAGGTCCTGCGCGGCGGTGGCGCGGGCGACGGCGACGGTGCGGACGCCGAGGGCCAGCGCCTGCTCGGCGAGCAGTCCGACGTCCCCTCCCCCGGCGGCGAGGCCGGTGATCCGCAGCCGCCCGGGGTTCTGCTGCGCCACCGCGATCGCCTGCCGCCCGATCGAGCCGGTCGACCCGAGCACGGTGACCTCACG
The DNA here is from genome assembly GCA_030773535.1 of Actinomycetota bacterium. GTDB lineage: Bacteria > Actinomycetota > Actinomycetes > Mycobacteriales > Geodermatophilaceae > Blastococcus_B. The sequence goes on from JALYMS010000203.1 coordinate 2,543, forward strand.
GAGAGCACTCACCATGCCTCCAGTTCGCTCCCGCGGGGCGCTCCGCTCCTCGCGCCGATGCCGAGGCCGCCTCCGCGCTCGGTCCGCTCCTCGCTCGTTCCTCGCTGCGATGCTCCCTCCCTGTCGGCGACCGCCTCGCTGCGATGCTCACGCCCCTGTCCGCTCACGCCCGCAGTCTCCCCGACGGAAGGTCCGGCTCGCCGTGCCGTCCTCCCTCGGGCGGTGCCGCCGCCGCGGGCCTGCCAGAATGTCGGCCGTGAGTGACACCCAGCGGGTCAACCAGCCCAACCGTGAAGAAGGCGTCGTCCGCGCCGATACCCACCCGGTCGAGCACGAGCGGCCCGAGGAGTGGGGCTGGCACGGCGAGACGGGCAAGTGGGGACGCCGTCTGGCGGCCATCCCCATCCTGTTCCTGCTGAGCATGCTGATCGGCAACCACGAGGGCCGGATGGAGGACATCTGGCTCATCGGCATCGCCCTGGGCCTGATCCTGATCCTGGTGTGGGACGCGCGGCGACGGAAGAACGCCTGGCGCAGCCGCTGACGAGCCGGCGCAGCCGCTGATCAAGCGGCGGCCACGCCGATCGCCGCCCCGATCGCATACGTGGCGCCGGCCGCGATCGCCCCGAACAGGAGCTGCCGGAGCCCCGCGTACCACCACGGCCGCGGAGTGAAGACCGACGACAACGCCCCGGCCACGACCAGGCCGACGCCCCCGCAGACGAGGGCGGCCCACAGCAGCGGGAAACCGAGCAGGTAGGGCAGCAGCGGCAGCAGCGCACCCAGCGAGAACGTCAGCATCGAGGTGAGCGCCGCCGTCCGCGGTGAGGGCTTGTCCTCGGGGCTCAGCCCGAGCTCGGCGACGATGTGCAGCCGCAGCGCCGTCTCGGGGTCTCGCGAGAGCTGCACGGCGACCTCGCGGGCCAGCTGCTCCTCCACGCCGCGCACGCGGAGCATCTGGACGAGCTCCGCGAGCTCCCCGTCCGGGTTGACCTCGAGTTCGCGACGCTCCTTGGCCACCTCGAGGTCGAGCTGCTCGTTCTGCGTCTTCACCGACGTGTACTCGCCCAGGGCCATCGAGATGGCACCCGCGGCCAGGCCGGCGACGCCGGAGAGGACGACGGTCCGCGGGTTCGCCCCACCACCGGCGACGCCGGCCACCAGCCCGGTGTTGCTGACCAGGCCGTCCATGGCGCCGAACACAGCCGCACGTAGCCATCCGCCGGAGACATCCGCATGGCTGTGGTCGTGGGCCTCGGCCTCGGAGGTCGCCTCCGCTCCGCTCACGTGTCGTCGGCCTCGACACCCAGCGGCACGGTCGGCTCCAGCTGCGGAGTGGGCAGCGCGACGCTGGGAACACCGACCGAATCTGCGGCGGCGAGCTGACCGCAGGCCCCGTCGATGTCCTGGCCGCGGGTGTCGCGGACCGTCGTCGCCACGCCGGCCGCACGGAGGCGGGCGACGAACTCCCGCTGCGCGGGCAGCGGGCTGGCGTCCCACCTGCTGCCCGGCGTCGGGTTGAGCGGGATCAGGTTGACGTGCGCGAGCTTCCCGGCGAGCAGCTTGCCGAGCAGGTCGGCCCGGAACGGCTGGTCGTTGACGTCGCGGATCAGCGCGTACTCGACGGAGTACCGGCGGCCGGTCTTCCGCGCGTAGGCGTCGGCGGCGTCGATCACCTCGCCGACCTTCCAGCGGGTGTTGATGGGCACCAGGGTGTCACGCAGCTCGTCGTCCGGAGCGTGCAGGCTGACGGCGAGCGTGACGTTGCGGCCCTCGTCGGTGAGCCGGCGGATGGCCGGAACCAGCCCGACGGTGGAGACGGTCACCGAGCGCTGGGACAGGCCGAGCCCGTACGGGCTCGATGCGAGCAGGGCCTCGAGGGTCTGGCGAACCCGGGCGTAGTTGGCCAGCGGCTCCCCCATGCCCATGAAGACGACGTTGGACAACCGGCCCGGGCCTCCGTCGAGCTCCCCGTTAGCCATCGCTGCGGCCGCCGCGACCGCCTGGCCGATGATCTCCGCCGCCGACAGGTTGCGGGTCAGCCCGGACTGGCCGGTCGCGCAGAAGGGACAGGCCATGCCGCAGCCGGCCTGGCTGGAGATGCAGACCGTCGCGCGGTCGGGATAGCGCATGAGCACGCTCTCGACCAGCGCTCCGTCGTGCAACCGCCAGAGCGTCTTGCGGGTGCGCCCGTCGTCGGCCGTCTGGTGCCGGACGACGGTGAGCAGGCCGGGCAGGAGGGCCTCGGTGAGGGCCTGGCGCGCAGCGGCCGGGACGTCGGTCATGGCAGCCGGGTCGGTGACGCCGCGGTAGTAGTGCCGGGCCAGCTGGTCGGCGCGGAACGCTGGATGCCCGAGCTCCGTCACCGCCGCGCGGGCCTCCTCGCGGGTGAGGTCGGCGAGGTGGCGCGGGGGCATGCCCCGCCGGGGCGCGTCGAAGACAAGGGGCAGGGCAGTCATGGCACGCTCCATGGTCCCACTAGCCTGCCGCCGATGACGCACACCGAGAGGGAACTCACGCCACCCGAGCCCGTCCTCGACAGCGTCGGCGTCGGCGCGTGGGAGGGACCGTGGCCCGACGATCCCCGCCTGGACCCCGAGCTGCTCGCCGCCGGCGACCGGCGCAACGTGGTCGACGGGTACCGCTACTGGACCGTCGAGGCGATCGTCGCCGACCTCGACACCCGCCGGCACCCCTTCTCCGTGGCCATCGAGAACTGGCGGCACGACCTCAACATCGGCACGGTCGTCCGAACGGCGAACGCCTTCCTCGCCGCCGAGGTGCACATCGTCGGCAAGCGGCGCTGGAACCGGCGGGGCGCGATGGTCACCGACCGGTACCAGCACGTGCGGCACCACCCCGACGTCGCCGCGCTGGCCCGGTGGGCAGCCGAGGGCGGCGTCCCCATCCTGGCGATCGACAACCTGCCCGGCGCTGTGCCGCTCGAGACCGCCGAGCTGCCACGGGCGTGCGTGCTGCTGTTCGGCCAGGAGGGCGGCGGGCTGACCGACGAGGCCCGGGCGGTCGCCGACTCCGTCCTGTCCATCGCCCAGTTCGGGTCGACGCGGTCGATCAACGCGGGCGTGGCGGCGGGTATCGCCATGCACGCGTGGATACGCCAGCACGCG
>JALYMS010000204.1 GCA_030773535.1 Actinomycetota bacterium
CCCTTCCACTCCCGTTTGGCGAGGCCGGCGAGAGCACCGGCCGGCGGGAGCTCGAGGACGGTGGTGATGCCCAGCTCGCGCATGGTGGCGAGGCAGGCGTCGAAGCGCACCGGGCTCGTGACCTGGCTGACCAGGCGGGACAGGGCGTCGGCGCCGTCCCCCACCGCGGCGCCGTCGGCGTTGGAGAGCAGCGTTCGGCTGGGCTCTGCCGGCAGGAGGCCGCCCACCAGGCCGGCCAGCTCCTCCCGGGCCGAGGCCATGTACTCGGTGTGGAAGGCGCCGGCCACCGAGAGCGGCATGATCCGTGCCTTGGCCGGCGGGTCGGCCTTGAGCGCGTCCAGGGCGTCGAGCGGGCCCGCGGCGACGACCTGGCCCCCGCCGTTGAGGTTGGCAGGTGTGAGCCCGTGCTGCCCGAGGACGTCGAGCACCTCCTCGGGGTTCCCGCCCAGGACAGCGGACATGCCCGTGGGGGTCTGTGCGCAGGCGGCGGCCATGGCCCGGCCGCGGACGGCGGTGAGTGCGATCGCCGCCTCGACCGACAGCACACCGGCCAGCGCGGCGGCGGTCAGTTCACCGACGCTGTGCCCCGCGATGACGATGTCCCGGTCGGTAGGCCCAGCAGTCGTCGGACTCGGCAGCGCGCCCAGCTCGCGGGCGACGAAGAGGCTCATCGCGACGACGAGGGGCTGCGTGACCGCGGTGTCCTTGATCGCCTCGGCGTCCCCGGTGGTTCCCAGGGTCAGCAGGTCCGCACCAGCGATGGCCCCGGCCCAGCGGAAGAACGGCTCGGCGCCGGGCAGGTCGAGCCAGTCGCTGAGCATCCCGGGTTTCTGGGCACCCTGTCCGGGGGCGAGGAGGGCCAGCACGACCTCACCGTGCCAGGGATGACGATCTTCGGTGGTGGCGGGGGGGACGAAAGCGAGCGGGGAACTTTTGTAGGGATCCTCCAACTACGTCCCGCACGGAGCCGGGAAATACCCCTCGTGCGTCGTAGGGACCGCACGGATCCGCTGCAGCGCGGGCAGTCAGTGCCAGAGGGAGCGGTCGCGGTCGAGTTCGGCGAGGGCGAGAGCGACCTGCAGGGTCCAGCTGCCCCGGGGGTCGGTGGCCGAGAGGCCGGTGAGCTCGGCCGCGCGCCGGAGCCGGTAGCGGACGGTGTTGGGGTGCACGAAGATGGCGCGGGCGCTCGCCTCGAGGTTCCCGCCGCTGCCGAGCACCGCCCGGACCGTCTCCAGCACCTCGCCCCCCGCCGCCTTCAAGGGTCCGATCACCCGCTCGTGCAGGGCCGCGCGGGCCAGCGGATCGCCGTCCAGTGCCCGTTCGGCCAGCAGCGCGTCGGCGGCCACCGGCCGGGGGGCGTCGGTCCAGGCGCGAGCGGCGCGCAGCCCGGCGAGGGCGTTCGCGGCGGACTCGCCGGCGCGGCCCAGACCGTCGACCACGGGGCCGGTCACGACCGGTCCTTCGCCGAACTCGTCGCTGATCCGCTCGGCGGACTCCTCCAGCTCCTCGCTCCGTCCGAGGACGACGACCAGCTGGTCGGCATGCACCCCGACCAGGACCTCGCTACGCAGCGCGCGAGCCGTGCGCCGCACCGCTGCGCTGGGGTCGTCACTGCCCGCCGGTGTCGCCCCCACCAGCACCATGACCGGTGTCACACTGGCCCAGCCGAGAGCGGCCGCCCGCCCGGACAGTTCTTCTGACCGCTCACCGCGGACGAGTGCGTCGACGACGAGCGCTTCGAGGCGGGCGTCCCAGGCGCCCCGGTTCTCCGCGAAGCTGGCGTAGATGTGCGCCGTGGCGAAGGCGACCTCCCGGCTGTACTGCAGGACCGCGAGGTGCAGGGCGTCCTCGTCACCCGGTTCGGCGATCGAGGCGACGTGTTCCTCCATCACGTCGACCGTCACCTTGATCAGGTCGACGGTCTGCTTGAGCGCCACCACGCGCACGAGCTCGCGCGGTGCGGCGCCGAACACGTCGTCGGTGAGCCGCGGCGGCCGCCCGGGGTTGCGGCACCACTCGACGAGGGAGGCGATGCCGGCCTGGGCGACCAGCGTCACCCAGGAACGCCGGTCCGCGGGCATGGCGCGGAACCACGACAGTTCGTCGTCCATCCGGGCCACCGCGCGGGTGGCGAGCGACCCGGACGCCCGTTCCAGCCGCCGCAGGGTCGCCTCGCTCGGCGGGCGGTCGCTCACCCGACTCCTCACGACCGCCAGCGTGTCACGCGCCGGGCGGTCGGGGAGAGTAGAGGAGTGAGCGATCCACCTCTCCGCAGGCCATCGGTCAACCGTACGCGTGCATGGGCGGCCGTCGTCCTGGGCGGAGCCGTGGTCGCCGCGCTGGGCGCCGGAGTGCTCACCGACTTCGCGCCGCAGATGAACATCGACGGGGCGGTCAGCGAAGCGGTCTACGTCGGTGACGACCGGGCGACGGCGTTGGACTGGCTGCTCGAAGCGCTCACCACCCCCGGCGGCGCCGCCTTCCGGATGGTGGTCTTCCTGGCCGTGCTGGCCTGGTTGGTCCGTCGTCGTGCCTGGCCGGTCGCGGCGTGGGTGCTGACGGCAGTGGTGGTGATCGGACCGCTCACCACCTTGCTCAAGGAGGCCTTCGGCCGGATCCGCCCGGACTTCGAATCCGGCGGCGCTCGGCTGGACTCGCTGAGCTACCCCAGCGGGCACGCATCCGGGATCGCGACACTCATGACCGTGGCGCTCGTCCTCGCGTGGCCGGTCCTCTCACCCCGCGCCAGGCGGGCGTACCTGGCCCTGGGCGTGGCCGCGGTGGTCCTGGTCGGAGCAACCCGCATGTGGTTGGGCGTGCACTATCTCTCCGACGTCCTCGGCGGCTGGGCCCTGGGGATCTCCTGGTCCCTCCTGGTGGCCCTCGCCTTCCAGGCGCTCCCCGGCGGTCGTCGGGCGTTACCCGCGCCGCGGGCGCGTCCCGTGGAGAGCGGGATCTCCCCGTGACCGGGCTGGAGCAGCGCGTGGTGCTCGCGCCGGAGGACGGATCTTTGGGCCCGCTGCTGCGTCTGGCGGAGGACCGGCTCCGTCCGGGGGGCGGGTACGGGCGGCACGCCCACCGTGCCGTGGACGTCGTCGCGG
>JALYMS010000205.1 GCA_030773535.1 Actinomycetota bacterium
GTCGAACCGGGCCAGCAGGATCTGCTGCACCCGGAAGATCGAGGTGGCCGCCCGCATCGCCGCCGCGGGGCCGAAGTGCTGCTCCCAGGTCTGCCCGGCGCGCTCGATGGGGTCGAACGGCAGCCCCAGAGGTCGGACCATGCCGGCGACGCTACCGGGCGCCGACCCACCACCTTCCCCGCCGAAGACCGCCGCCATACGCATGCCGGCACTGTCGGGCCCCGACATGACCACCCTCGTGCGCATCGCGGTGGCGGTCGCGTCCTGGAACGACCTGTGGACGAGTGCCACGGCGACGAGGTCGGGCACGGCATGGTGCCCGGGTGGCCCACAACCCGACGCGCCCCCCGGAGCTGCGCGGCAAGATCTTCCGCGGCTCCCAACAGCTGCGCGCCGGTCGGCTGACCCGTGGACAGCTGCGCAGTTCGGCGTGGCAGCGCATCTTCCCGGACGTGTACGCCTGCTCCTCCCTGCCGCTCGGCCACGGACGCCGCGCGCGGGCTGCAGCACACCTGTTGATCCCGACCGCGGTCGTGAGCGGGCGCAGCGCCGCGGTGCTGTGGGGCGTCGACCTCGCCGGTCCGGACGACGACGTCGAGTGCACGATCCATCCCGGCTGCCGCGCCGGGGCGGTGCGCGGGGTGCGGCTGACCCGGCGCGCACTGGGTGCCGACGACGTCGTGCTGCGCGCGGGGGTACGCGTCACCACACCGCTGCGAACGGCGCTGGACGTCGCACGGATCGATCCGCCCGACGAGGCAGTGGTCTGCCTGGATCGCTTCCTGCGGGCCGGCCTGGTGAGCCTCCCAGAGGTGACGCGGGCCGCGACTGCGCTCACCGGACCGGGGTGCCGGAGGGTGCGCTCGGCTGTTGACCGCGCGGACGGGTTAGCCGAGTCGCCACAGGAGACGCGGCTCCGGCTCCTTTTGCACGCCTCACCCCTCCGCGAGCCGGTCGCCCAGTACACCGTCCGAGACGCCGACGGCCGGTTCGTCGCCCGCGTGGACTTCGCCTGGCCCGAGCAGAAGCTTGCCGTGGAGTACGAGGGCGTCTGGCACGGGGAACGCCAGCAGGTGGCCCGGGACCGTGCCCGACTCAACCGGCTGACCGCCGCCGGCTGGATCGTCGTCTTCGTGACCGCCGCAGATCTCCTGCATCCGGTACAGCTGGTCGCCCGCATCGCGGCGGCCCTCACAGCACCGAGATACGCACGGGGGCGGCCATCCGGGGCTCGATGACCGCCGTCATGCGAAAATGGGGCGGTCAGTGCCGTGGCCAGGGCGGAACGGTCAGCCGGCCGCGGGGCGCAGTCGGGGCGCGTGCCGGATACCGAACACCTCGCGCAGCGCCACCCGAGCGGCATTGTCACCGCACTGGCCGTGCACGGCCGGGCCGGGAGGCGTGGCGGCGGAGGCGAGGTAGATGCCGCGGATCGGCGTCTTGTAGGTGTTCCAGCGGGGCACGGGGCGCGCGATCATCTGGGTGAACGAGGCTTCGCCGTTGGAGATGTCGCCGCCGACGTGGTTGGGGTTCCACTGCTCCATCTGGACGGCGTTCTTCGTGACCCGCTCGACCACGGTGTCGCGGAACCCCGGCGCGAAGCGCTCGATCTGGTTCTCGATCGCCTCGGTCATGTCCACGTCGGAGCCGTGCGGCACGTGCACGTAGGCCCAGAAGATGTGACCGCCCTCCGGGGCTCGACCGGGGTCGGGCACCGTCGGCTGGACCGCGAGCACGTAGGGCTTGTCGGTCAGCCGCCCGGCTGCCGGCGCGGACTCGCCGGCGAGCGTCTCCTCCAGCGTGCCGGCGACGTGGATGGTCCCCGCGCGCCGGATGTCGGGGTTGGTCCAGGGCACGGGCTCCGAGAGCACCCAGTCCGTCTTGAAGACACCTGGCCCGTGCCGGTAGCGGGACACCCAGCGCCGGTAGCCCTCGTGGACCCGGTCGCCGGCCATCGCGACGAACGCGCCCGGTGTCGTGTCGAGCAGAACGGCGGGGATCCCGTCGAACTCGCGGAGGTCGCTGACCTCGTGGCCGCACACGACCTCGCCGCCCTGCTCCTCCAATGCCGCGACCATGGCATCGGCCAGCTTCTGCGAGCCCCCCTCGACCACCGGCCAGCCGGCGTGGTGGGCGGTCATGCCCAGCACCATGCCCAGCGCCGCGGTCAGGGGCCTGGAGAGATCGAGCATCCCGTGCGCTGCGGCTCCGGCGAGCAGCGCCTGCGCCCCCTCGGTCTCGAAGCGCCGCTGCGCCAGCCACCGGATGTTCGGCAGCCCGTTCACCACGAACTTCAGCACCTGCGCGACGCTCCGCGTCGGTGGCCGGCGGAGTTGGCTGGTGAGGAAGAAGTCGACGACGTCCTCGCCGTGCTCCACGAGTGGGCCGAACAGCCGCCGGTACGCGGCCCCGTCCGATCCCAGGCCCTCGGCGGTCTCCTCCAGCGAGCGGCGGGACACCGCTGCGCGCCCGCCGTCCAGAGGATGGGCGTAGGCGACCTCCGGGTGGAGCAGGCGCACCCCGCGCGAGGGAAGGTCGAACTCCCGGAAGAACGGCGCGGCGGCGCCCATCGGATGCACCGTGGAGCAGACGTCGTGGGCGTACCCCGGCCGGGTCAGCTCCTCGGTCCGCAAGCCGCCGCCGGGCACCTCGGCCCGCTCGACCACCCGGACCTGCAGCCCGGCCGCGGCCAGGCGCAGGGCGGCAGCCAGCCCGTTCGGCCCCGATCCGACGACGACGGCGTCCGGTCGGGCGTTCAACCCGCGCACCGACCCGATCGGCTCACTCGCCCATCCTCACCGCGCGGGGCGCGGGGTGCCCGTTCAGAGCTGGTCGAGCAGCTCGTCGGCGGCCCGGTAGGGGTCGCACTCGCCGGCCACCACTTGCGAGGCCAGCGAACCGAGGGCGGCCGAACCGCGCACGTCGCCCATCCGGCCGCGCAGGCTGGCCAGGGCGATCGCCTCGATCTCGCGGGCGGCCCGCTCGCTGCGCCGGCGATGTCCCTCTCCGGTGGACTCCAACCACTCCCGGTGCTCCGCGATCCGGACGAGGACGTCGTCCATCCCGTTGTCGGTGTCCCGCGAGGCGACGGTCTTGCAGATCGGCGGGCGCCAGGAACCGGCCTCGGAGTGCCGGCCGCCGAGGGAGAGCATGTACCGCAGGTCGCGCACCGTCTGGTCGGCGCCGTCCCGGTCGGCCTTGTTGACGACGAACACGTCCGCGACCTCCAGGATGCCGGCCTTGGCCGCCTGGATGCCGTCCCCCATGCCCGGGGCGACCAGCACCAGGGTGGTGTCGGCGAGCGAGGCGATCTCCAGCTCCGACTGCCCGACGCCCACGGTCTCGATCAGCACGACGTCGCAGCCGGCGGCGTCGAGGACCCGGAGCGCCTGGGGGGTGGACCAGGCCAGGCCGCCGAGGTGGCCGCGCGAGGCCATCGACCGGATGTAGACGCCGGGATCGCCGGCGTGGTCCTGCATCCTGACGCGGTCGCCCAGCAGCGCACCGCCGGAGAACGGGGACGAGGGGTCGACCGCCAGGACCCCCACCCGCCGGCCGGCGACCCGCAGCGCCCGGACAAGAGCGGCCGTGGTCGTCGACTTGCCGACCCCCGGTGATCCGGTCAGCCCCAGCACCTGGGCGTGCCCGGTGTGCGGCGCCAGGGCCGCCGCCACCTCCCGCAGCGCCGGGCTGGCGTCCTCCACCAGAGAGATCAACCGAGCGACGGAGCGGGCGTCGCCCTCGCGGGCGCGCCCGACCAGCGTCAGGACGTCGACGGCACCCCGGCCGCGCCGCCCCCGCCGGACGGCGGGGGCCTCCGCGTGTACCGCAGTGCCTTCCGAGATCACCCGCCGGCGGGCACGTGCAGGATCAGCGCGTCGCCCTGACCGCCGCCGCCGCACAGCGCGGCGGCACCCACGCCACCGCCCCGACGGCGCAGCTCCAGCGCCACGTCCAGCACGAGCCGAGCGCCGCTCATGCCGATCGCGTGGCCGAGGGCGATCGCGCCACCGTTCGGGTTGACCTTCTCCGGGTCGATCCCGAGCTCC
>JALYMS010000206.1 GCA_030773535.1 Actinomycetota bacterium
ACCGACCCCGGGTACAGCGTGGCCAAGGGGGGAGCGGTGGCTTTCGTCCGCTCGATGGCCCCCCGGCTGGCCGCCGAGAACATCACCATCACCGCCATCTGCCCCGGGTTCGCCGACACCGCGATCATCGACCCGATCCGCGAGGAGTTCGAGAGGGCCGGTTTCCCGGTGCTCACCGCCGACGAGGTCGCCGACGCGATGCTCGCGGCGTGGGCCTCCGGCGAGCCGGGGGCGGCCTACATCGTCCAGCCGGGCATCGGCGCCGTCCCTTACAAGTTCAAGGGTGTCCCCTCGGCCAAGACCGGGACCGGGGAGACCGCCGTCGTCCCCGAGGCGCTGCGCCCGCCGTCCATGCACTGAGCACCGCAGGTGGCGGCGGTTTCGGCCGGTCTGGCAGGGTCGCGGCATGCGCGCATGGCGGGTCCACCAGCTCGGAGACCCCTCGGAGGTCATGAGCCTCGACGAGGTCGAGCAGCCGACACCCGGCGAGGGCCAGGTGCTGGTCAAGGTGCGGGCGGCCGCGCTGAACTTCCCCGACGTACTCATGGCCATGGGCACCTACCAGGAGAAGCCGCCGCTGCCCTACACCCCCGGCATCGAGTTGTGCGGCGAGATCGTCGGGACCGGTCAGCGGGTCCTCGGCTCGCCCTCCGGTGGCCCCGGCGCCTTCGCCGAGTACGCGCTCATGGACGCCGACGGCGCCTTTCCCGTGCCCGACGGCATGACCGACGAGAAGGCCGCCTCGCTGTACCTGACCTACCAGACCGGCTACGTCGGACTGCACCGCCGGGCGGGCATCCAGCCCGGGGAGTGGCTGCTCGTCCACGCCGGCGCCGGGGGGGTGGGCACCGCCGCGATCCAGCTGGGCAAGGCGGCCGGCGCGAGGGTGATCGCCACCGCGGGCGGCGCCCGGAAGACCGAGGTCTGCCGGCAACTGGGCGCCGACCACGTCATCGACTACACCAGCGAGGACTTCGTCCCGATCGTCAAGGAGGTGACGGGCGGCCACGGCGCCGACGTCGTCTACGACCCGGTCGGCGGCGACGTCTTCGATCAGTCCCGCAAGTGCGTCGCCTTCGAGGGGCGGATCGTCGTGGTCGGCTTCACCAGCGGCCGTATCCCCGCCGCCCCGGCCAACCACGTCCTGGTCAAGAACTACAGCGTCGTCGGCCTGCACTGGGGCCTCTACCGGAAGTACGACCCCGCCATGTTCGGCATGGTGCACGAGCAGCTGACCCGGCTGGTCGAGGAGGGCCACATCGATCCCCTCGTCGGGGAGAGCCTGCCGCTGGACCAGGCCCCGCAGGCGTTGGCGAAGCTGGCCGACCGCAGCACCGTCGGCAAGGTCGTGCTGGTCCCGTAGGGCTAGATGACCGGGAGCGGCAGGTAGGACAGCCGGGCGCGGCGCCGCAGGATGACCTTCCGCGTGCCGTCGGCGTGCAGCTGCAGACGGGCGAGCTCCCAGCCACCGGTGTCCGCCTGCAGGCTGAGCATGGTGGCCGCTGCGGACCGCGACGTGCCCGGCGGTATCCGCAGCGGCGCGTACTGGTAATCCGCGGCCGCCTCCATCGCGCCGATTGTGCATGGCGGACGCCGATCGGTCACGTGGTGCTCGCCCGGTCGTGCGACCCGGTGCGCCCGGGAACCGTGCAGACGGCAGGATGGACCCATGCCTGTGGGAGCACAGCAGCCGTTTCGAGCACTCCGAGGGAGGACGACGTGACCGAGCCCGCAACGCCCGCCGACGTGCCCGACGCCGACCGCGCCGAGCAGGAGGCGCTCCTGGATCCGTCCGGCGTGGCCGTCGCGGCCGATGCGACCGCCCCCGGCGACGGCGTGCCCGAGGCCGACGCCCTCGAGCAGCAGCTGGCCGCCCGTCCCGGCGAGAGCGGCGCACCGCGTCCCGTCGGCGACCGCGAGGCGAGCGAGGCCGACGTCCTCGAGCAGGAGTCCGCCGTGCCCCTGGACGACGACGAGGTCCTCAGCTGAAACGCCCGGTCGTCCCCGGGCGTGTCCGGGGCGGGAGGGCCGAGGGTCAGGCAGGGTGCGCACCGTGACCGCACTGTTCGTCCTCCTGCTCCTGGTAGGGCTGCCGCTGCTGGTCCGGCACCTCGGGCGTCAGGGCTTCTGGACGCGACTGCGCAACCGCATGGACGCCGATCCCGCGGCCGACCTGCTGCGGCGGCACGGCCTCGCCGCCCGCGAGGCCGCGCTGGTCACCGCGGCGGTGGACCGTGGCCGGGAGCTCGACGACCCCGCGCTGCGGCGGGCCGCGGTCGACCTGGCCCGGCTGTCTCTGGCCCGGCAGGAGCCCCGCGGTACGCGGGCCGCGACGGGGTCGGTCGTGGTCGTCCTGCTCGTCTCGGTGTGGGGAACGCTGGTGGTCGCCGACGCGGCGTTCACGCTCGCGTTCGGGCGGTTCGGCGACGTCAACTGGCTGCCCTTGCTCGGCGCGGCCGTGGTGTTCAGCTCGCCGATCCGGCGCGGGTTCCGGCTGCACCGCGCCATCGCGCTCAACGCCGACCGCCCGGCGGCCCGGGACTGAGGATCAGCCGACCGTCTCCGCCAGCAGCCGGGCCAGCCGGGTGCGCCGGGGCCGGACGTCGACCTCACGCACCGCCCGGGCCAGTGCCGCGCCGCTGGCGTGCACGATCGACAGGTGCTGCTGGGCGCGGGTGAGCGCCGTGTAGACCAGCGGCCGGGACAGCATGCCGCCGGCCTCGGGCGGCAGGACGACGACGACGCCGGGCCACTCCGAGCCCTGCGCCCGGTGCACGGTGATCGCCCAGCCGTGCCGCAGGTCGAACAGCGCCTGCCCGGTGACGGTGACCGGGCCGGAGGCGAAGGCGACGTCCAGGGAGCCCTCGCCGGTGCCGGTGACCACGCCGACCTCCCCGTTGGCGAAACCGGTCGGCTCGAGGTCCAGGTGGTTGGCCGTGGCGACGACCCGGTCGCCCGGGTCGAAGCCGAAGACCGTGCCGGAACCGGGGTTCAGCTCCGCCTTGAGCGCCTTGTTCAGCTCGATGGTGCCGGCCGGGCCGCGGTGCACCGGGGTCACCACCTGCACCGCCCCGGGCTCGATGCCCAGAGCCCGCGGGATCGAGTCGGTGACGAGCTGGACCACCCGCCGCGCCGCCTCCCCGCTGCCGGTCGCCGGCACGACGACCACCTCCCGGTCGGGTGAGTCGACCGAGGGCAGTTCGCCGCCGCGCACGGCGGTGGCCAGCCGGGCGATGGCGCCGCCCTCGGCCTGCCGGTAGAGCGTGGTCAGCTCGGTCACCGGGACGACGCCGGAGTCGATCAGGTCCCCGAGCACGTGGCCCGGCCCGATCGAGGGGAGCTGGGCCGGGTCGCCGACCAGCAGGAGGTGCGTGCCGTCGGGGCAGGCCTCCAGCAGGGCGGCGGTCAGCTCGACGTCCAGCATCGAGGCCTCGTCCACCACGACGACGTCCGCGTCCAGCGGCCACTCCTCGTTGCGCGAGAAACCGCCGGAGGTGCCCTGCGCCCCGAGCAGCCGGTGCACCGTCACCGCCGGATGGTCGGTGAGCTCCTCCAGCCGCTTGGCGGCCCGGCCGGTGGGAGCGGCGAGGGCGACGTCGGCGCCCTTCGCCCGCAGCAGCTTGACCACCGCCGCCACCGTGCGGCTCTTGCCGGTGCCGGGCCCACCGGTCAGCAGGCTTACCCCGGCGCCCAGCACCTGCGCCACGGCCGCGGCCTGCGCGGTGTCCAGCCCCTTGGCCACGGTGCGCACCGACGCCGGATCGGCGATCCGCTCCGCCGTGGCGGCCAGCCGGGCGACGGCCTCGGCGACCAGTTCCTCGGCCATCCCGTAGCGGGCCAGCGACAACGTGCGCAGCGCCGGATCGAGCTCGGCCTCTGGCGCTCCGTCGTCCCCGCCCGTCCCCAACGGCGGCTCGTGCTCCAGCACGTCCCCGGACTCGACCGCGGCCACGATCGCGGCCACCGGGTCGGAGATCCCCTCCGCCTGCAGCGCCGCCACCAGGAGATCGGCCGGGAGCACGGTGTGCCCGTCGCGCGTCGCCGTCCGCAGCGTGAGCCCGACGATCGCCCGGCCCCGGCGGGTGTCCTGGCGGTCGGCGCCCTTGAGCACGGCGATCGCCAGCCGGTCGGCGTCCCCGAGCGTCACCCCGGTCAGCGACAGCAGCGCCCAGGGGTCATCGCGCAGCCGCCGGGCGGCGTCGGGGCCGAGCGTGTCGGCGACCCCGGCCGCGAGCTTGGCCGCCAGGCCCGCGCCCACGAGCAGCTCGACGACCTCATAGGTGGGGGCCGCCGCCAGGAACGAGGAGAACAACCGCTCGGCGCGCTGGCGGCCGACCTTCGGCAGCTTGGCCAGCCGGTCGGCGGACACGTCGTCCGGCGAGGTGATTCCCGCCGCGGGCAGCTCGGCGGCGGTGCGCTTGCCCAGCCCGGGCCACAGTCCTGCCGTGCAGAAGGCGGCGAACACCGGGTCGGCGCCCGGGGTCGCCGCAGCGGCCGCGCTCATCCTTCCGTCCTGCGCTCGGGATAGCTGAACGGCGGTGCGGACACGTCCTCCAGGGCGGTGCGGATGGCGGCGGGGAGGCGCACGCCGTCGGCGTCCAGGGAGGCCTGCAGCTGCTGGGCGGTGCGGGCGCCGACGACGGGCGCGACGACGCCGGGCCGGTCGCGGACCCACGCCAGGGCGACGGCGAGCGGAGTGGTGCCCAGACCCTCGGCGGCTGTGATCACGGCCTCGACGATGCGGTCGGACTTCTTCGAGCGCAGCCCGTCGATGAAGCCTTGCCACTGCGCCGAGGCGCCACGGGACTCGCTCGGCGTGCTGTGCCGGTACTTGCCGGTGAGCAGCCCACGGCCCAGCGGCGACCAGGCCAGTACGCCCAGGCCCAGCGACTCGGCCGCGGGGACGACCTCGCGCTCGACGCCGCGCTGCAGCAGCGAGTACTCGACCTGGGTGCTGACCAGCGGCGTGCGGCCGGGCCAGGCGCGCTGCCAGGTCGCCGCCTGGGCGGTCTGCCAGCCGGTGAAGTTGCTGACCCCGACGTAGCGGGTGCGCCCCGAGGAGACGGCGAGGTCGCAGGCGGCCAGCGTCTCCTCGATCGGCGTCGCCTCGTCCCAGGCGTGCAGCTGCCACAGGTCGACGTGGTCCAGGCCCAGGCGTTCCAGCGACGCGTCGAGGGCGGCCAGCAGGTGCCCGCGGGAGGCGCCCCGCCCCATCGGCCCGGGCCCGGTGCGGCCCACGGCCTTGGTCGCGACCAGCACGTCCGACCGGGGGACTACATCGGAGAGCAGGTGCCCGAGCGTGCGCTCGCTCTCCCCGTCGCAGTAGACGTCGGCGGTGTCGACCAGGCTGCCGCCGGCGTCGACGAACGCCGTCAACTGCATCGCGGCCTCGTCCTCGTCGGTGTCGCGACCCCACGTCATGGTGCCGAGCGCGAGTCGCGAGACGACCAGACCGCTGCGACCCAGCGCGCGTTGCTCCACGACCGGAAAACCTACCGGCGCAGGCCGACCGTTCCCATCGAGCACCCGAACGTCCGGGGCGGCGCGGCGGGTCGCGGCCGGAGCCCGCCTAGGGTGGTCGCTCGTGCCCGTCCGACCCGCCGCCGCCGTCCGTTCCCGTCCGGGGAGGGCCGGCTGATGGGCTGGATCGAGGCCGTCGTGCTCGGGGTCGTCCAGGGGCTGACCGAGTTCCTGCCGATCTCCTCGAGCGCCCACCTGCGGCTGGTCGGCGAGCTGTTCGGCTGGGACGACCCGGGCGCCGCGTTCACCGCGATCACCCAGATCGGCACGGAGGCCGCCGTCCTCCTGTACTTCCGCTCCGACATCGCGCGGATCATCGTCGCCTGGCTCCGCTCGCTGCGGGGCGGGAGCAAGGGCGACCCGGACGCGCGGATGGGCTGGCTGATCATCGTCGGCAGCATCCCGATCGTCGTCCTCGGCCTGCTGTTCCAGGACCAGATCGAGACCACGTTCCGGGATCTGCGGATCGTGGCCACCGCCCTCATCGTCTTCTCGTTGATCCTCTTCGCGGCGGACCGCATCGGTGCGAAGCAGCGGGAACTGGACCAACTGACGGTCGGGCACGGCATGGGCTACGGCTTCGCCCAGGCGCTGGCGCTCATTCCCGGCGTCTCCCGATCGGGAGGGACGATCACCGCCGGCTTGTTCCTGGGCTACTCCCGCGCGGCCGCGGCCCGCTACTCCTTCCTGCTGGCCGTACCGGCCGTTCTCGGAGCCGGTTTCTTCCAGGTCTACGAGGTGCTCACCGGGGGCGTGGCGGGGAGGGACGTCGACTGGGGGCCGACGATCGTCGCGACCGTCATCGCCTTCGGCGTCGGGTTTCTCGTCATCGGCTGGCTGCTGCGCTACCTGGACCGGGGGAGCTTCGTCCCCTTCGTCGTCTACCGGGTGGTGCTGGGAGTGCTGGTGCTCGCCCTGGTCCAGACGGGTGTCCTCGACCCCACCTGACGCTCAGTCCCGGGCGGTGCCGGCCATGTGCGCGGTCATGGCCCCGGCCAGCACGTCGGCGTCCAGGACGGGCATCGTGTGATGGGTCGCCCCGGGCAGCTCGACGACCGTCGCTGCCGGAAGTACCGACCTGGCGTTGCGGGCGACCCGGGCCGGGTCGTGGGCCCGACCGTTCCCGGCGACCACGACCAGCAGAGGAATCGTCAGACCGGCCAGCCGGCCGGGCTCCGGTCGACGGGTGGGGCGCCCGAGGAATGACCGGCCAGGTGCACCGGCCCGCGGCTCACCGATGCGAGCAGCTCGTCGAGCCACGACATCAGGTCCGAGGTCGTCCGGAAGGGGCGGCTGCTGGAGCTGCGCCCAGGATTGCCCGGCTGGTCCGGCGCGAGCACACGGAATCGACCGAAGAGTTCCGCGGCCACGGAGGCCCAGGCGGTGGCGGTCGCACCGTCGCCGTGCAACAGCACCACCGGAGGCCTGTCCGCTTGACCGGCCGCCAGCACGGAGGTCCGTCCCCAGGTCGTCGACACGTCGAGCCTCGAGTGCGAGTCGGGCCACCGGTCGGCGGCCCCTGCATACGCGAGGAGGAAGCTCACCGCCCAGAGAACTAGACAAACTAGTAGCTTGGCAACTTGGCATAAGATGCCGTGCGTGCGAAGTGTCCGGTCCGACGACGCCCCGGCGACCGTGCACCGGTTGCGGGCGCTGACGCTTCTGCTCGACGCGGCGGGAGCGGCGTTCGCCGCCCGGCACGGCCTCAGTTCCACCGAGGTGCGGGCGCTGATCTGCCTGCTGGACAGCGAGCGGGCAGGGGAGGCCGCGAGCCCGACCCGGCTGGCCGCCCAGCTGAACATCAC
>JALYMS010000207.1 GCA_030773535.1 Actinomycetota bacterium
CAGCTGTCCTTCGTGCCGCTCGTCATCCCCGGGCTCGTGCTGGGCCTGGCGCTGTCCTTCGTCTACCTGCGCAGCCCCATCCCGATCTACGGGACGATCTTCATCCTGCTCATCGCCTACTGCACCAAGTACATGCCGTACGGCATGCGGTACGCGTCCACGTCGATGAACCAGATCTCCAGCGAGCTCGAGGAATCCGCGTTGGTGAGCGGCGCCACCTGGTGGCAGACCTTCCGCCGCGTGCTCCTACCGCTGGTCTCACCCGGCATCCTGGCCGGTTTCGTCTACATCCTGGTGGTGTCCTTCCGGGAGCTGTCGAGCTCGATCCTGCTCTACAGCCCCGGCAACGAGGTGCTGTCGATCCTCATCTTCGAGCAGTACGAGAACGGTCAGTTCACGGTGCTCGCGGCGATCGGCGTGATCATGGTGATCACGCTCATGGTGCTGGTGACCATCGCCTACAAGATGGGCGCGAAGGTCGGTCTGCGTGAGGACTGAGCCCGTCTCCCGGCGCTCGGCGGCCGCCGGGCCCCACCCCACTGTCCAGTACCGGTCGGAGAGGACCAGGACCACCCCATGCTGAGGATCGACAACCTCGTCAAGTCCTTCGCCGGCGAGAAGCCCAAGGGCGGCACGAAGGCCGACGCGAAGGCAGCCGCCGTCTTCGCGGTCAACGACGTGACCTTCGAGGTCAAGGAGGGGGAGCTGTTCACCCTGCTCGGCCCCTCCGGCTGTGGCAAGACGACCACGCTGCGATCCATCGCCGGCTTGGAGAAGCCCGACAGCGGCCGGATCACCGTCGGCGACCGGGTCATGTTCAGCGCCGGTGAGGGCAACCGGACGGTGAACCTGCCCGCCAACCAGCGCGGCCTGGGCATGGTGTTCCAGTCCTATGCGATCTGGCCGCACATGACCGTCTTCGACAACGTCGCCTTCCCCCTGCAGGTGCGCAAGCGCTCGCAGCGGCCATCGAAGAAGGAGATCGAGGAGCGGGTCAGCCGCGTGCTCGCGACGATGGAGCTCTCCCCGCAGGCCGGCCGCCAGGCGACGAAGCTCTCCGGTGGTCAGCAGCAGCGACTGGCGCTGGCGCGGGCGCTGGTCATCGAGCCCCCGCTGCTGCTGCTGGACGAGCCGCTGTCCAACCTCGACGCCAAGCTCCGCGAGTCCCTGCGGTACGAGCTCAAGCGACTCCAGCGGGAACTGGGCATCACGTCGGTCTACGTGACCCACGACCAGGTGGAGGCGCTCGCGCTGTCGACGCACATCGCCGTCATGCAGTCGGGCGCCGTGGTGCAGCTCGGCCGGCCCCGCGAGGTGTACGAGACGCCGGCGAACAAGTTCGTCGCCGAGTTCATCGGCACGTCGAACTTCATCCCCGGCACGGTGGGGTCCCGGACGGGCTCACACCACTGCGTAGAGACGACGAACGGCACCCTCTACCTCGACTCCGAGGCGCAGGTGCCCCAGGGGGGCGAGGTGGTCGTGTCGATCCGTCCCGAGGCGGTGCAGCTCAGCACCCAGAGGGCCCTGGGTACCGTGCCCAACGAGTGGAAGGGCACGGTCGTGGCTCGGGCCTTCCTCGGCGACGCCGTCGATCACGTCATTGCCGTCGGCAAGCACGAGATCCGCGCCCGAGCGAACCCCTCCATCTCCATCGAGCCCGGCACCGAGGTGTACCTGCAGCTGGACCCGGCGAAGATCTCGCTGGTCCCGGTCGGCTGAGGTGCCGATACCCGAGGTGCTGCGCAACCGCGACTTCAACCTCTACTGGGCAGGCGTCGTTCTCTCCCAGATCGGGACCCGGGGCACGGTCGCGGCGAACTACTACCACGTCTACCAACTCACCGACTCGATTGCCTACACCGGTCTGGTGGGGGCCGGACAGGCGGTGGCGCTGCTGCTGCTGAGCCCGTTGGGCGGGGCCCTGGCCGACCGGTACGACCGCCGCCGGCTGCTGCAAGTGGCCCAGGCGGTCTCCCTGGTGGTCGCCCTGGGCCTCACCGTGGTGACCTTCGCCGGGGTGGTGCAGGCCTGGCACGTGGTCCTCAGCGTGCTGCTCACCACGGCGGCGGCAACCTTCGACCAGCCGGCCCGGCAGGCGCTCATCCCGGCCCTGGTGCCGCGCAGCCAGATCGCTCAAGCCATCGCGCTGCTCAATCCGTCGCGCGAGGTCGCCGTGCTGGTCGGCCCCCTGCTCGCCGGGATTCTGATCGCCATCGCCGGCCCCGGCCTGATGTACGCCGTGGACGTCGCCACGTACGCGGCACTGATCGTCGTGCTCGCCTTCGTGCGGGTCCCGCCCCTCGAACCCAAGGGCGCGGCGGCCGGTCCGATCTTCGCCAGCATCGCCGAGGGCGCGCGCTACGTCCTGCGCCGTCCCTTGATCACCAGCCTCATGGGGCTGGACCTGTCGGCGACCGTGCTAGCGGGCTACCGGGTGCTGCTGCCGGCGCTCGCCACCGACGTGCTCGTGGTCGGCCCAACCGGCTACGGCGTCCTCTCCAGTGCCCCCTCCGCCGGGGCGCTGCTGGCCACCTACACGATCTTCAAGGTGGTCGAGGGCTCCCGTCGGCAGGGCAAGGTGCTGCTCACCGCGACCTTCCTCTACGGAATCGCGGCGATTCTCCTGGCGCAGTCGCCGGTCCTGTGGCTGGCCGTCGGCGCCGCGCTGCTGCTGGGGGCGTTCGATGCCATGGCCACCACCATCCGGCACGCGGCCGTGCAGATCGACACCCCCGACGAGATCCGCGGCCGGGTCACGGCCTTCTACCAGATGTCCTCCCGAGGGGGACCGGCGATCGGCGACATGGCGATGGGTGCCTTCGCGGGGGTCGTGGGTCCGGTCGTCGCGCTGACCATCGGCGGATTCGGCCCGATGCTGGTTGCCCTCGCGTTCTGGGCACGCCCCAACGTCGTCCGCGAGTACCGGGGCGTCGGCGAGGACGAACAACCTCTCGAGCCGGTCGTCCCACCGGACGCCCGGCCGGAGTCGGGCGAGACCCGGCGGACCACCTGACCGGGGCCGACATGGAGTACCGCACCTTCGGTCGAACCGGCCTCCGCGTCAGCGTGTGCGGGCTGGGCGGCGGCGGGGAGAGCCGGCTGGGCCTGCGCAAGGGTTCCACGGAGGGCCAGGCGGTAGACCTGGTCCGGCGAGCGCTGGACCTCGGCATCACCTACTTCGACACGGCGCCAAACTACGGCACCGAGGGGGTCATCGGTCGCGCCCTGGAGGGACGCCGCCAGCAGGCGGTGGTCTCCTCGAAGACAGTGGCACGCCGGCTCGACGGGGCGATGGTCGACGCGACCGGCGTGCGCCGGGCACTAGACGAGACGCTGCGCCGGCTCCGCACCGACGTCCTCGACGTGTATCACGTGCACCGGGTCAGACCGGACGACTACCAGTACACCCTCGCCGAGATCGTCCCCACGATGCTCGCGCTCCGGGACGAGGGGAAGATCCGGTTCCTCGGCATCACCGAGAGCACCGGCAGCGACGGCCGGCACGGCATGCTCGAGCGCGCGCTGGAGGACGACTGCTGGGACGTGCTGATGACCGGCTTCACCTTCTTCAACCAGTCGGCGCGCGACGTCCTGTTCCCGGTGAGCATCGAGCGCGGCATCGGCGTCGAGATCATGGCCTCGGCGAGGAGTTACTTCAGCCGTCCGGAGCAGCTCACCCAGGAGATCCTCCGGCTGACCCACGCCGGGGTGGTCGACCGGAGCGAGGTCGATGTCGAGAACCCGCTCGGTTTCCTCTTCGACGAGTCGGACCTCGCCTCCCTCACCGAGGCCTCCTACCGGTTCGTCGCGCACGAGCCCGGCGTCCACGTCGTTCTCGTCGGGACCGGCAACCCGGCCCACCTCGAGGCGAACGCCCAGTCCCTGAGCGCCGGACCCCTGCCAGCCGAGGTGAGCAAGCGGCTTGTGGCGCTGCTCGGTCATCTTTCGTTGGAGGTCGACGCGCCGTGGCGCAAGCCGGCCCGCACGGCCCTGTCGACGACTTCACCACCACCGTTTCGGGAGAGGATCTGAAGTGACGACTACGGAGAAGACGACCCCCAAGGTCACCACCTACAGCATGAAGGTGCCGCTGCTGACCAGCGGCCGCACGAACGAGGTGCTGGCCCGGACCGACACGGTGGAGGTTCGCGCCAAGGTGTACGCCGAGGGCGGCGAGAACGCGATGCACACGCACCTGGACGAGGACCACACCTTCTTCGTCCTCGACGGGCAGGCGACGTTCTACGGACCGGAGGACCAGACCGTGGTGGTCGGTAGGTACGAGGGACTGATGATCCCGGCGGGCGCCTACTACCGGTTCCAGTCCACCGGTGACACCAACCTCGTGCTGCTCCGCTTCGGCGCCGACGTGGCGGCGCCCGAAGGCGCGGTGGCGCCACGAGTGAGTCCTGACGGGCTGCCGCTGGAGGGCAAGGACCCGCGCAACAAGCAGCAGCCGCCGGTGTTCTCGGGCGCCACCTTCGGCGAGGACTGACGCCGTCCCGCGCGGATGACGATCAGGTCACCTGATCAACAGGGGTCCTGGCTCAGGATCGGCGCTGAGCTGGGACCCCTCATGCTGAGCCAGTACGCCACAGGCTGAGCTGGGACCCCTCATGCTGAGCCGGGACGCCAGCGCCTGAGCCAGGACGCCGTGGCGCGCTACTTCGGCTGGCAGACGACGTCGACCAGGGCCGGCCGGCCGGTGCCCTGCACGTGTTCGGCCGCGCGCCGGACGGCGGCCTGCACGTCGTCGGGCTTCTCAATCGGGCCCTCGGCCCTCCAACCGAACGACTTCGCCAGGGCGGCGAAGTCTGGGGCGGGGGTGTCGATGGCCATGCCGATGTGCGCACGGGCGACCGGGGTTCCACGCTGCCGAGCCAGCCGCTCCTGGTGTTCCCAGTCGTTGTAGTAGGCCCGGTTGTTGAACATGACGCACAGCAGCGGCAGCTCGTAGCGGCTGGCGACCCACAGTGCGCCGGCGTCGAACATGAGGTCGCCGTCGGGCTGCAGATCCACCACGAGCTTGCCCGAGCCCTTGTGCGCCAGCGCGACGCCCAGGGAGATGCCGATCTGGGTCGCCGTGCCCAGCTGCTTCCCGGGATGGCGGTGGGGCTGGTCGAAGTCCCACGTGCGCAGGGCCCACTCGGCCGCTGTTCCGGCGGTGAGCACCCAGTTGTGCTCCTTGACGACCTCCCAGACGTCCGCGGCCAGCCGCGAGGTCGCCACGGGCACCTCGTCCCGCTTGGCCGCGGCCTTCTGCCGCCAGCCGGTCCATACCTCGTCGTGCCGGACGGCCAACTCGGCCTTCCACCGCTCGCGGGCCTGCTGGCGTACCGGGTCGTCAGCGGCGACGATCCGCCGGCACTCCTCGAGCAGCAGCGGGAGGGCCACCGCGGTATCGGCGGTGACCTGCAGGTCGGTGGGCAGCAACTCGGCGTAGTCCTCGCTCCAGGAGGAGATGCCGACGTCGTTGAAGCCGAGGTCCAGCACGGTGGTGCCAGGCCGCAGCCGCGACTGGATCGTCCGGGTGGTCGACTCGAGCTTCTGGCTGGCCTTGCCCATGTCCTTGACGTCGACGAACAGCACGCAGTCGGCGTCCTCCAGCGCGGTGCTCCCGGTGACGTTCAGCGGGTGCCGATTCGGGAAGTTCAGTCGCCAGTGCGTCTCCACCACCCCGACCCCGACGAGCTCCGCCAGCTCGACGAGGGTGAAGAACGACCGCGGGTCCCGTCCGGCGTAGGCGGGCACGATCACCGGACGGCGGGCCGCGCACAGCCGCTGGGCCAGCTCCCGCAGCGCCGCCGGCTCCGGCGCCAGCGGCGAGGGCACGGCGGCCAGCCGCGGCAGATCCGTCAGGTCGACCGGCTCCTCGATCGGCGACTCCTGCAGGCCGGCGTCCAGGGCGACGTAGACCGGGCCGCGGGGCTCCTCCATCGCGATGCGGTACGCCCGCGCCAGCACCGTCTGCACCGAGGGCAGGCTGCGCGGCTCGTGGTCCCACTTGGTGTAGGCGCGCACCGCCTCGCCCTGCACGTTGGCCGAGTGGATCCAGTCGATGTTGGGCCGGCGGCGGTCGTGCTCGGCCGGGCCGGAGCCGCCCAACACGACGACCGGGGTGCGGTCGATGTAGCTGTAGTAGACGCCCATCGTGCCCTGCAGCAGGCCGACCAGATCGTGCAGGATCACCGCCATCGGCTCGCCCGTGGCCTTGGCGTAGCCGTGCGCCAGCGCCACGGCGATCTTCTCGTGCGGGCACTCGATCATCTGGATCTCGTCGCCGCCGTAGTTCACCAGCGAGTCGTGGAGGCCGCGGAACGACGAGCCGGGATTCAGCGCGACGTGCTTGAGGCCCAGCCCGCGCAGGACGTCCACCATGACGTCGGAGCCCCATTGGGGCTTGTCGTAGGGGGCCATGTTCTCGCCGCGGGCGTGGTGCTTCTCGTACGAGGCGGGATGCTTCCCGCTGGCGTCGGGCGTGCCGGTCATGGAGCTCCTGTCGGAGAGGGGTGGCGGTCGAGGGCGGCGAGGATCTCGTCGGTCGAGCGCACGCGCGCGGTGCGCGGGAAGACCTCCTCGGTGAAGAAGGTGCGCTGCGTCTCGCGGCCGGTGAGGCCCTCCGGGACGACGAAGACCTGCAGGTCCAGGTCGCGCGCGGCGTAGGCGGTCGAGGCGACGCCGACGTGCGTGGAGCCGCCGACCAGAATCAGCGTGTCGGCGCCCCGGGACCGCATGGCCGGGTGCAGGCAGGTGCCGTGCAGCGCCGACCAGCGGTGCTTGGGCACGTCGAGGTCCTCCGGTCGCTGGCCGAGCTCGGCCAGGGCGCGGTAGCCGGGGTCGCCGCTCCCGTGCGGCGGCCGGGTGGGCCGTGGATGGTCCGGGCCGAACGGGCGGTGCTGCCCGTCCAGGTCGGAAAGCGCCCGGGCGAGGTCGAGCCCGTCGGCCCGGTGGTCGGCGCGGGCCCAGGCCACCAGCACCCCCCGGCTACGCACCTCGTCGGCCAACCGGCGGACGTGCGGGATCGCTCCTGACGCCTCCGCGCCCGCCCGGTAGTGCTCGAGCATGTCGAACACGCACAGCACGGTGCCCGCGGGATCGAGGACCTCCTCGCCGCGGAACCGCGTGGGATCGGCGGCGCTCACCGCGGCCAGGTCCGGACGTGGAGGACGGCGACGGCGCCGCCGAGCGCGGCCTCCATCCCCCGGACCAGGGCCGCCGCGAGGTCGTCGGGGTTCTCCACCGGCCCCTCCGCCCAGCAGCCGTAGGAGCGGGCCAGGCCCGCGATGTCGACGGCGGGGTCGCTGATCCGCATGCCGATCCAGCTGTTCTCGGCGGGCCGGCCGCGGTGCTCGGCCACCTCGACCTGGTGCGGCTCGTCGTTGTAGAAGCTCGAGTTGTCGTTGACCACGACCAGCGCCGGGATGCCGTAGTGCACCGCCGTCCACAGGGCGGACGACGCCATGAGCAGGTCGCCGTCCCCGATGATGCCGACCCCGAGCTGGCCGCGGTCGCGCGCGGCGAGCGCCCCGCCGACCAGCGCGCCCGGGCCGTAGCCCACCCCGCCGCCGCCGGAGTGGCCGAGGTAGCTGCCGGCGCCGGGCAGCTCCCAGACGCCCTCGGGCCAGGTGCGGGTGTTGCGCAGGCAGAGGAGGTGGTCGACCTCCCGCACGGCGGCCCAGGTCTCGGCGACCAGCCGTGCGGGGGAGATGGGCCGGTCGTCCCAGCGGCGCTGCAGGGTCTCCCGCTGCTCCTGCCGAAGGGCGCGCACGCGGTCGAGCACCTGGGTACGGCGCGTCTCGACGGCCGCGGCGTCCACCCGGTCGCGAAGGGCCGCCACGAGCTGCGCGACGCCGGTGAGCGGGTCGGCCAGCAGCTGGACGTCGCGCACCAGCGGGCTGCCGAAGGCGTTGGTCCACGACGGCTGCGCCAGGTCGCCGTGGGAGAGGTCGATCACGAACGGTCCGGTCGGCTCCCCGGGGCCGCCGGCGCCGCGCGGGCCACGGTCCCGGGCCCGCAGCAGCGCGGTGAGGTCCACGACGTCGATCGCCAGCACCACGTCGGCGTCGGCCACGAGCGAGCCGTCGCCGGTGCAGTTCTGCGGGTGCGTCGTCGGCAGGACAACGACGTTGCGGTCGTCGCGGTAGGCGGCGCCGAGCAGCTCGACGAGCTCACCGACCAGCGCCGTGGCGCGCGGGTCGAGCCCCACCCGCCCGGCCACGACGACGGGGTAACGCGCGCCGACGAGTGCCTCGACCGCGCGCTCGAGCGACGCTGGCTCGATCGCCATCGGCGGGGCCGGAGCGTGCCGGGCGAGATCGGGCAACGGGACCGGCGCTTCAAGCCGCGCCTCCTGCACGCCGGCGTCGAGGCTGACGTAGGCCGGACCCTGAGGGGCCGACAGCGCGCGCTGGCGGGCCCGGGCGACGTCGGCGACGAACGCGGCCGGCGTCGTCGGCTCGGCGTCCCAGACCGTGTAGTCGCGGACGAGCTGGGCCTGCGTGGTGGCCGAGTGGATCCAGTCGATGGGCCGCCGCTGCGCCGGGTCGGCCGGACCGCTGCCGCCGAGCAGCAGCAGCGGTGTGCGGTCGCAGTAGGCGTCGTAGACCGCCATCGACGCGTGCATGAGCCCGACGAGGTCGTGCACAGCAGCGACGCCCAACCGCC
>JALYMS010000208.1 GCA_030773535.1 Actinomycetota bacterium
TGCTCGGTGCGCCGCTGATCTTCCTCGGCGCCGGTCTGCCCACCGACCGCATCCACTCGCCGAACGAGCGGGTCCTGCTCCCGATGCTCCACCGCGGGGCGGAGGCGGCGGCGCACCTGTGGCGCGAGCTCGCCGCCGTCCGCCTCTGAGCACCTCGGGACGGGCGCCGGCGGTGGACGGCCCGGGCAGCTTCCGCGCGCCTCGTCCTAGGGTGTGCCCGTGAGCAGACCCGGGCAGCCGGGGCCCCCTCCCGGCTGGTACGTCGACCCGGACGGGACGCCGGGCCTCGTGCGGTGGTGGAGCGGAACGGCGTGGTCCGACGTCGCGACGCCGGCCGGTCCGGGCGTCGCCGTCCAGGTGTCACCGCTGCTGGCACCGCAGCCCCGGCCTTCCCGCCCGCCGGCCGATCCCGAGCCGGCCCGCGACAGCGGTGGCCTGCGGGCCGGCTGGGTCGTCGGCATCTCGCTGCTCGTCCTGGTGCTGGTGGTCGGCATCGGCGTGTTGGTGGGCCGCTCCGGCAGCGGGGGGACGCCGTCGGCCGGGCCGACGACGGCGCAGCAGCCGGTTCCGCAGGACGGGCCCACGTTCGCCCCTGGAACGGTGCGCATCGTCGACGAGGCCTCCGGGCTCTCCTACCCGTACCTCGGCAACGGCTGGTACGAGTGGGACCTCGGCCCCCAGTACGAGACCACCGAGATCGCCGGTCAGTACTTCACGACCCAGGAGCTGACGCCTGATCAGACGATCTTCATCGCCCAGTGCACGTCGGGACCGCTCACCCAGGGCTACGGCTGGGCCGGCCCGGAGTCGCTCGCCGCGACGACGGCGACCCTGGCGGAGCACATGCGGACCAACTACTACCCGGAGCCGAACGAGCGGCGGGTGCTGCGCGACCAGGCGCGGACGGTCGACGGGCACGCGGCGCACCTGATCGAGTTCCACCTGTCCTGGAAGGCGCCCGGCTACGACGCGACCGGCGAGCGGGCAGCGCTCCTGCTCGTGGACGTCGGGCGCCCGGCACCTGCCCTGCTGTACCTCTCCATCCCGAACACGCACGCGGAGCTCTACGGCGTCATCGACCGCGTCCTCGACTCGGTGGAAGTGTTGTAGAGGAAGGCTCGCTGGAGCCGGGGACGGCTCCTGGTGGACCGGTCGCGGGGCCCGGAGGGTCCCCGGCCGGGACACGGGCAGCGGCTCATCGCACTGGGGACGGCTCCTGGCCGCGAGGTCGGCCGGTAGGCCGACGATGACATAGTGGGCGCGTGACCGCTGCTGAACTGACCCTGCGGCACCCGGTGGAGCGGTTCACGCTCGACAACGGCCTGCGCGTGGTGCTCGCACCCGACCGGAGCGTCCCCGTCGTGGCGGTGAGCGTCTTCTACGACGTCGGGATGCGCAACGAGCCCGAGGGCCGCACGGGCTTCGCCCACCTGTTCGAGCACATGATGTTCCAAGGCTCGGCGAACGTCCCCAAGATGGAGCACGCGCGGCTGGTCCAGGCCGCCGGCGGCACCTTCAACGGCTCGACCCACCAGGACTACACGAACTACTACGAGGCGCTCCCCTCCGAGGCGCTGGAGCGGGCGCTGTTCCTCGAGGCCGACCGCATGGCCGCGCCGGCGATCACCGAGGAGAACCTCCGCAACCAGATCGACGTGGTCAAGGAGGAGATCCGGGTCAACGTGCTCAACCGCCCCTACGGCGCGTTCCCCTGGCTGCAGCTGCCGCAGATCGCCTTCGACAGCTTCGCCAACACCCACGACGGCTACGGGTCCTTCGTCGATCTCGAGTCCTCCACGGTCGAGGACGCGACCGACTTCTTCTCCCGCTACTACGCGCCGGGCAACGCCGTCCTGTGCGTCGGTGGGGACCTCGACGTCGAGGAGACCGAGCGTCTGGTCCAGCGCTGGTTCGGGCCCGTTGCGGCCCGGCCGGTGCCGCCGCTCCCGTCGACCGGGGAGCCCGTGCCGACCACGGTCCGCTCCATGGTCGTCGAGGACCCTCTCGCGCCCGCTCCGGCGGTGGCCCTCGGGTGGCGCGTGCCCGACCCGGTGGGCGAGTTCGACCGCTATCTCGGCACGGTGCTGCTCGCCGAACTGCTCAGCGAGGGCGACGCCTCCCGGCTGGAGCGCCGGCTCATCCACGACGACCGGATCGCCATCGCGCAGAGCAGCTACGTCGGCCTCTTCGGCGACCCGTTCGACGTCCGCGACGCGACGCTGCTCACCACCCAGGTGCACCATCCTGCGGGAGTGCCCGTGGAGAAGGTGGTGTCCGCCGTGCACGAGGAGGTGGCGCGGGTGACGACCGACGGCGTGAGCGCCGACGAGCTCCGCCGGGTCCAGGCACGCACCGAGGCCCAGCTGCTGCGCCACGCCGACTCCGTGCTGGGCCGGACCCTCGGCTTCGCCGCCGCGGAGATCGTGCACGGCCGGGCCGAGCTCGCCGGGGAGCTGGCCGCACGGCTGGCCGGCGTTGCTCCGGAAGCGGTGCAGGCGGCGGCACGCGACCTGGACCCCGGCGCCGCCGCGGTGCTGGAGCTGCGCCCCTCGGGAGGCTCCCGGTGACCGCCGCCGTGGGCCTGACCCGGGTTCCGCCGCTCGGCGAGCCGCGACCGCAGCCGGTGCCCGTGGCCACGGAGACGACGCTGCCCAACGGGCTGCGCCTGGTCGTCGTGCCCCGCCCCGGCGTCCCCTTGGTCGAATTGCGGCTGCGGGTGCCCTTCGCGGCGGCGGACGCGGCCGCCGCCCGCGCGCTCACGGCGCACGCCTCGGTGCTGTCCGGTGCGGTCCTCCTCGGGACGGCGTCGCACGACCAGACCGCCATCGCCGAGCTGCTCCAGACCCACGGCGCCGAGCTGTCGGTCTCGACCGACCCCGACCGCCTGCTGTTCGCGACCACCCTGCTCCCGGGCGGGCTGGAACCCGTTCTCGGGATCCTGGCCGAGCTGCTCACCGGCGCCACCTACCCCGACGACCGGGTCGAGGGCGAGCGGGACCGCGTCGCCGAACGGATCGCGATCGCCCGCTCGCAGCCGGGTGTGATCGCCCGAACGGCGCTGGCCGCCCGCCGGTACGGCGAGCACCCCTACGCGATCCAGCTGCCCGAGCCCGAACGCGTCGCCGCCGTCGACGGGGCGGCGCTGCGCGCCGTGCACCGCGATCGGATCCTGCCCGCCGGCAGCACGCTCGTCCTGGTCGGCGACCTGGACCCGGAATCGGCCACTGACGCGGTCGGTGGAGCGCTGGCGGGCTGGTCGGGGAGCGGGCACGCGGTCGAGGCGCCGCCGGCACCGGAGCTCCGGCCGCCGGGGATCGAGCTGGTGGACCGCCCCGGCGCCGTCCAGTCCAATCTCCGCCTCGGTGGACCCGCACCGGGCCGGACCGCTCCCGATCTCCCCGCGCTCCGGCTGACCAGCATGATCTTCGGCGGGTACTTCTCCTCCCGGCTGGTCGAGAACATCCGCGAGCGCCGTGGCTACACCTACAGCCCGCGCAGCTCGGTGGACCACTCCGACGCCGGCTCGTCCTTCCTCGTCGAGGCCGACGTCGCCACGGAGGTGACCGGTCCGGCGCTGCTGGAGACCTGGTACGAGCTCGGGCGCATGGCCCTCCTCCCGGTCACCGACGCGGAGCTGGACGCCGCCCGGCGCTACGTGCTGGGCAGCATGGCACTGGCCACCGCGACCCATGCGGGGCTGGCGAGCACGTTGTCCGCCCTCGTCGGCTCCGGGCTGCCCGTCGACTGGCTCGCCGAGCACCAGCGGGCCCTCGCGGCGGTGACCGTCGAGCAGGTCCTCGCCGCCTCCCGTCGGTACCTCGCAACCGGCGGGCTGACCACCGTCGTGGTGGGGGATGCCGCACAGGTCGCCGAGTCGCTCGGGGCTCTGGCGCCGGTCAGCGTCTCGGCGCAGTGAGCGATCCGGGCCGGCCGGAGGAGACCTCCGCTTCGACGGGGACGGTCCCGGTGCTCTCGCGGATCGGGCACGACCGCGCCCACCTGTCGCGGTCGCTGCCCGATCCCGCCGGCGGCCGGCCGGTGCGGGTGCTGGTCGTCGATCCGCAGGGCGCCGTACCGGTGAGCGAGGGTCCCGGGGGGCCGACCCTGCTCTGGGACGACCGACCTGCCCTGCCCGCAGGTGCGGTGTACCTCGGCGAGGCCGACGGCGTGCCCTACGCGGCCGTGCACGGTGAACGCTTCCTGTCCGTCAACGGCCGTACCGCCGACGCGTGGGCGGGTCTGCGCGAGCTGGGCGCCGACCTCGGCGACCTCGACGCGGGACTGCTGGTGCAGGCGATCGGCATCCTGGAGTGGCACGCCCGTCACCGGTTCAGCCCCCTGACCGGAGCCCCGACGACCGTCGAGCGGGCGGGCTGGGTGCAGCGCGACCCGACGACCGGTGCGCAGTTCTTTCCCCGCACCGACCCGGCCGTGATCATGCTCGTGCACGACGGGGCCGATCGGGTCGTCCTGGGCCGGCAGGCCGCCTGGCCACCGGGGCGGTTCTCGATCCTGGCCGGCTTCGTCGAGCCGGGGGAGTCCGCCGAGGCGGCGGTCGTCCGCGAGGTCGCCGAAGAGGTGGGGCTGCGGGTCACCGACGTCCGGTACGTCGGCAGCCAGCCGTGGCCGTTCCCACAGTCGCTGATGCTCGGCTTTCTCGCCCGCGTCGAGGGGGACGACACCCTGGTGCCCGACGTCGACGAGATCGAGGAGGCCTCCTGGTTCACCCGGGCGGAGCTGCGGACCGGTGCCGGGCCGAGGGCTCTGCCCCCGCCGGTCTCCATCGCCCGCCACATGCTCGACCGCTGGATCGCCGGCGAGCTCGACTGAGGGCGTCCGACCGGACGCCGGCTCGCGTCGTTCAGCCCGCGAAGCGGCTGGCCAGCACCAGTGCCGGGCGGTCCGGGTGGTCGGCGAGGACCACGGCGTCGGCCAGCGCCTCGGGACCGACCTCCTCGTCGTAACGGTCGTAGGCAGGCAGGGTCCACGCCTCCTCCGGCGCCACCAGCCGACGCCGCGCAGCCGGCGAGACCCGCAGGTGGACCACCACGTCGAAGGCCAGACCCACCCCCTGCAGCAGCGGGCCGGGTACGAGCAGCACTCCGCCGGCCGGCATGGTCCGTCGGGGCGCACGGACAGCCCGGTCCCGTACGAGGTCCCACAGGGCCGGCAGGTACTCCCCGGACCCACCCGGGCCGACCGGGTCGAGCACCTCCCGCGCCAGGGCCCCGACGTCGAGCCAGTCGGTGTACCGGGCGTCAGGATCGGTCCGACCGTGCTCGAGGCGCACCGAGGCCGGACGGTAGAAGCCGGCGGCAGGGACGACGACAGCGGCCCGTCCGTCGACGGGAAGCCGGTTCGCCAACTGGGCCGCCAGCCGTTCCGCACCGGCCAGTTCGGGACCGTCGACCGCCACCCGGAGTGCTGTCGCGCCGGCCGACGGTGGCGTCCCCGCCAGCAACGTCGCCAGGCGGTCGGCGAGTGCTGCCGGGGTGAGCGGCTCCGGACGGGTCAGGAGCCGCCGTCCGCCGCGGCGACCACCGGCGAGGCGACGGCAGCTCGGCGGCCGGTGCGGGATGCCGGACGGGGGGCCGGCGGTGCGACCGGTCCCTCAAGAGCGGACCGCCCCGGCCCGGCGTCGGACGGAGCATCCATGCCCGGGAGCTCTTCGAGGCTGCTGAGTACCTCCCTGGCCAGGTCCGTCAGGGGCCGCCCCGAGGAGCGGGCCTCCTGCCGCAGGGACTCGAAGGCCGCGCGGGGGCTGGTCCGGTTGCGCTCGGCCAGCACGCCGATGGCCCGCTCCGTCGAGACCCGGGCCGCCAGGGCGTGCTCGAGCTGGGCGACCGTGCGCTCGAGGGTGGCCGTGCGGCCGGCGAGGGAGTCCTCGGCCGGCTCGCCGGGCCGGCCGGGACCCCGTGCGGATCGACGGGCGGTGCGGTCGGGCTCGGTCAGGGTGCCGAACTCCTCGGCGACGAGATCGGCGAGCGTGAGTCCCTCGACGAGGTCGCCGGCGTGCGAGGCGCCCGACGGGCAGATGACCGTCCAGCCCTGCGCGGTCCTGGCCAGTGTGACCGGGGAGACATCCACCGGCCGGCTCCCGGACTCCGGGCACGCATCCGCCGCGACCACGTCACCAGCCTCCGCGACTCTGTCCGACGGCAGCGGCCGGACGGCCTCGAGGCCGCGGTCGCGGCCTGCCGAGAGGCGAGTGTGCCCTCTCGAGGGTCTGGGTCCGGGGATCACGCGTTGTCACTCCTGGGCCCGGGGAACCAGCTGGGACTTCACCTGGTCGATGCTGGGGTTGGTCAGGGCCGTGCCGTCGCGGAACAGCAGGGTCGGCACGGTCCGGTTCCCGCCGTTGGCCCGCATGACGAGCTCGGCGGCCGCGGCGTCGTTCTCGATGTCCACCTCGGCGAAGTCGATGCCCTCGCGCTGCATCAGCTTCTTGAGCCGCACGCAGTAGCCGCACCACTGGGTGGTGTACATCGTCACGGCGGAGCCGGGGCTGGCGGTCATCGGGGCGATCCTCCATGTTCGGGGCGGGCAAATCCACCCCCGGCCGGGGTGGGTTCCGGAAATAGCGGGGGCAGGCCCCCTGCCGGACGTCCGGGTGGACGGTCACGTGACGAGGTCAACCGGAACTCCCTGGGGATGCTTCCCCGAACCGTCGTCAGGGGCTGGGAGGATCAGGACCGACCGGTCGGACCGATGGCGAGAGGGGGCTTCCATGCCGCGGACGGCGCCCGGCGTCGCGTCCCGCGTTCTCGCGCCCGACGCTGCCGGTACCCGCGCGGAGGTCGTGCTCGCCGCCCTCGACGATGAGCAGCGCGAGGCCGCTCAGGCCGTCGCCGGTCCGGTCTGCATCCTCGCCGGTGCCGGCACGGGCAAGACCCGCACGATCACCCATCGGATCGCCTACGGGGTGCACACCGGGGTCTACGTGCCTGAGCAGGTGCTCGCCGTGACGTTCACCGCCCGGGCCGCGGGCGAGCTCCGGGGCCGGCTGGCCACGCTGGACGTCGGAGGCGTGCAGGCTCGCACGTTCCACGCGGCGGCGATGCGTCAGTTGCGCTACTTCGCCCCGCGGGTGCTGGGTGGCCCGATGCCTCCTCTGGTGGAGAACAAGCTCCGGCTCGTGGCGACGGCGGCCTCCCGAGCCCGCCTCTCGACCGACCGCACGAGTCTGCGCGACCTCGCGGGCGAGGTGGAGTGGGCCAAGACGACCTTGGCGACCCCGGACGACTACGCGGCGCGTGCGAAGGCCGCCGGGCGGGAACCACCGTTCGAGGCGGCCGCGGTGGCCGCGGTGTACGCCGGCTACGAATCCGCGAAGCAGCGGGACGGCGCACTCGATTTCGAGGACCTCCTGCTCGTCACCGCCTATGCGCTGGAGGAGCATCCCGACGTCGCCCGGCAGGTCCGTGGGCAGTACCGGCACTTCGTCGTCGACGAGTACCAGGACGTGAATCCGCTGCAGCAGCGGCTGCTCGACGCGTGGCTGGGCGGCCGGGCCGACGTGTGCGTCGTCGGCGATCCGAACCAGACGATCTACTCGTTCACCGGTGCCGACCCCGACTATCTGCTGGGCTTCGCCGACCGCTATCCGGACGCGGACGTGGTCAAGCTCGAGCGCGACTACCGGTCCACACCGCAGGTGGTCGCGCTGGCCAACCGGCTGATCAGCCAGGCCCCTCGGCGCAAGGGCCTGCCGGCGCTACGGCTGCTCGGTCAGCGCGCCGACGGCCCCGAACCGACCTTCGTAGAGCACCCCGACGAGCCCGCCGAGGCGGCCGCCGTCGCGCTGAAGTGCCGTGCGCTGATCGAGGCCGGCACCCCAGCGGCGGAGATCGCGGTACTGTTCCGGATCAACGCGCAGTCACAGGTCTACGAGTCGGCGCTGGCTGACGCCGGTGTCCCGTACGTCCTCAAGGGCGGCGAACGGTTCTTCGAGCGGCCGGAGGTGCGCGAGGCGGTCCTCCTCCTGCGGGGTGCCGCGGCCGGGGGCAGCGATCCCGGGGCGCTCGTGCCCACCGTGCGGGACGTGCTCGCCTCGACCGGGTGGGCGGAGCACCGGCCGCCTGCCGGGGGAGCAGCCCGCGACCGCTGGCAGTCGCTCGCGGCCCTGGTCGACCTGGCCGTCGACCTGGTGGCGGAGAACCCCACCCTCGACCTTCCCGGCTTCGTGGGGCACCTGGCCGATCGCGCCGACGCCCAGCACGCACCCACCGTGCAGGGCGTCACGCTGGCATCCATGCACGCCGCCAAGGGCCTGGAGTGGGACGTCGTCTTCGTCGTGGGGCTCGTCGACGGCGTCGTCCCGATCGCCCAGTCGCTCGCCCGGCCGGAGGCTGTGGACGAGGAGCGGCGGCTCCTCTACGTCGCGGTGACCCGCGCGCGGGAACGGCTCACCCTCTCGTGGTCGCTGGCTCGCAACCCCGGCGCCAAGCGGGCGCGTCCGAGGAGCCGTTTCCTCACCGGTCTGGCGCCTGAGTCGACGGCCACCGCGCCACCCGCGCGACGGACGACGAAGCGCACCCCGGTCGTTCTCGAGGGCGAAGCGGGGAAGCTCTTCGAGCGGCTGAGGGCCTGGCGCAGTTCCGCCGCTTCGGCGACGTCGGTTCCTGCCTACGTCGTCTTCACCGACGCGACGCTGCAGGCGATCGCGGAGACTCGGCCCGGAAGTCGGCGGGAGCTCGGCGCACTGCCCGGCATCGGCGCCCGCAAGCTCGAGCTCTACGGCGATGACGTGCTCGCCGTGATCCGTGACTGATCCGGTCGGTCGCCGAGGGCAAGGACGCGGTCGCCAGGCGCAACAGCGGGCGGTACCGGTTGGTTCCGAGACGCATTCGTGAGGGCCAACCCGGCAATTGCGTTGACCGCTCTCCGAACCCGGCCCTACTGTCTGCCTCGCGCCGAAGGGATTCCTTGCGGCGCGCCAACGTAGGACCGGCCGAGGCCGGCTCCGAACCCCGGAGGGAGGGGCCCGATGACCGACAAGAACTCGATGTCCGCCCCCGCCGGGGCCTGCGGCGAGGCGGGCGGCGACGTGCGCCCTTACCCCGGCGTCCCGGTCCGCTCGCGCGACGCGGCGGCCGTGGCCGCCCCGGTCCCCAGCGATGAGCCGGCCATTCGGCGCTTTACCGCAGAGCAGTTCAGCCGGCACCACGGCACCACCCTCGGGCTCCACTCTCCGGGGGGACCGCAGAGCTAACCGCTTGCCCGGTCCTCCTCGAGGCCGCGGAACCCGATCCCGGGATCCGCGGCCTTCTTCTTCGTCCGCGGCACCCGGCCCCGACCCCGTCGGCGGCCCCGGCCGTCGCGAACGACGAGCACGAGGAGGAGCGGCAGTGATGCTCTCCGTCGATTCCCCGACGTCCCACCGGCGATCCGAGCTCCCCCGGAGCAGCGACCTGTCGTCGAGGCGGCCGCGCACGCCGGTCGCACCCGCCCCGGTCCGCCGTCCACTGCCGTGCCGGGTCGGGGACCCGGAGCTGTGGTTCGCCGAGAGCCCGGACCAGCTCGAACTGGCCAAGCGCCTGTGCGGCGGTTGCTCCCTGCGCGACGCCTGCCTGGCCGGCGCCCTCGACCGGGCTGAGCCGTGGGGGGTCTGGGGTGGTGAAATCCTCGAGCGCGGCGTGGTGATCGCGCGGAAGCGGCCCCGTGGCCGCCCCCGCAAGGACGTGGCCGCCTGAGCTCGAGAGGTGTACTCGCCGATCGGCGCCCGGGCCCGGTCAGGACGCCTCTGGCGCGTCCGGGCCCGGCCCGCTCACTCGAGGAAGCCGGGGAGCCATTCCTCGAGGACGCCTCGGTAGTCCCCGGCGGCGTCGAGCTGGCAGAGAACACCGATGGATCCGATGGTCACGCGGTGGATCAGCAGGTAGGCCGGGGGCAGGTTCAGCTGCCGGCCCAGACGATAGGCCTCCGTCCGGGGATCCGCGATGCGTGCCGCCTGCGCCTGCATCCACGCCCGGGTGAAGTGGAAGTGCCGGTCGACCACGGGTTCGAGCAGCGGGCTCAGGTAGTCCAGCACCCCCTGGGCGTCGACCTCCACGCTCGGCCGGACGAAGCCCTCCGCGCGAAGGTCGGTCAGGACCTCCTCGGCCTTGCCGTCCAGCGCCCACCGCAGCAACCGGCCGATCGGCTCGGGATGTCCGTCGGGCAGGCGGGCGGTGGCTCCGAAGTCGATGACGCCGAGCCGGCCGTCGGCGAGCAGCCGGAAGTTCCCGGGATGGGGATCGGCGTGCAGCAGGCCGGCCCGCTGCGGGCCGGAGAAGTGCAGCACGGCCAGGAGGTGCCCGGCCCGGTCGCGCTGCTTCCGGGTGCCGGCGGCGATGATCCGGGACAGCGGGGTTCCTTCGAGCCACTCCGAGACGATGACCTTCGGTGCGCTGGCGACGACCCGCGGGACGCAGATCTCCGGATCTCCCGCGTACGCCGCGGCAAACGTCCGCTGGGCGTCGGCCTCGAGCCCGTAGTCGAGCTCCTCGACCACCCGCGCCTTGAGCTCGGCGATCAACGGCTTGACGTCCAGGCCCGGGAACAGGGCGGCGAACAGCCGGGCGAAGCGGGCCAGCTGATTGAGGTCGGCCATGAGCGCCGTGGCGGCACCGGGGTACTGGATCTTGACGGCGACGTCCCGGCCGTCCCGCCAGGTCGCCCGGTGCACCTGACCGATGCTCGCCGCCGCGGCGGGTGCGTCGTCGAACTCGCGGAAGCGGGAGCGCCAGGTGCCGCCCAGCTGCTGGGCGAGCACCGCGTGCACGGTGCGCACCGGCATCGGCGGCGCTTCCTCCTGCAGCTTCACCAGTGCCTCGCGGTAGGGGGCGGCGACCTCTTCGGGGACGGCCGCCTCGAACACCGACAGGGCCTGGCCGAGCTTCATCGCGCCACCCTTGAGCTGCCCGAGGACGGCGAAGAGCTGCTCGGCGGTGCGCTGTTGCAGCTCGGCGGCGACCGCGTCGGCGGGCCGGCCGGAGAGGCGCTTGCCGAGCCCGAGCGTGGCCCGCCCGGCGGCACCGAGGGGAAGTGAGGCCAGGCGTGCGGTCCGGGAGACCGATCCCTTCGGCATCACCGGTCCGTCGTTCGTCACGCATCCTCCTCGCCGGCGATCCCGCCCCCGGGACGTCGTGGTGTCGCCCCGGTGAGCTGGGTGCTCGCTCAGCAACCCATTGTCTCCTGCCGGGGGACGACTTCGCCCACAGGCCGCCTGCCGGCGTCCCCCGGCGGGGTGCACACGGCGTCCGGACCGGGATCGGCGCTCTCCGCCGCCCCGCAGCCGCAGCCGGGATGGACCGTCCACCTGCGCAGTCGCGGTGAGTGGTCGGGCGGCCGCAGCTCAATGGTGGCGTCGAGAGTGCCGGGGGTGCCGCTGCCGTCGAGATAGGCGAGCACTTGCAACGCCGCTGTCGCGGCGGTCAGGAGACAGGTCACCGTTGCGCCACTGGGCGGCGGGTCGGTGGCGGTGAGCTGGGCAGCGAGCGCCGGCCACCGCGGGTCGGCGTCCCGGCGGTGCAGGTCCGCGCAGCGCAGGCAGCTGGTGGCTCCCGGGACGACCAGCGGACCCACGATGCCGGTCGAGCCGCGGACGGTCGCCACGAGGTGCGGCACTCCGCTCCGATGGACGTCGGCGACCAGCGGGTCGGAGGCCGCCCAGGCGCGCGCCAAGACGACGAGGTCTGCCCGCGTCGTCGGCGGCAGGGGCCGCAGATCGGTGAGCGGGCTGACCCGGCGAACGGCATCGGCAGCGGCCAGCGCGCGCGGGCGGCCCTCGTCCTCGACGCCGAGCCCACCGACGACCGCATCCCCCGCGGCGGTGATCCCGGGATCACGGATGCTCACCCGGCCTACTCCGCTGGCCGCAAGGGCCGCGGCCAGCGGAGTGCCCACGCGGGTCGCGCCCTCCACGACGACCACGGCGGCGCGGCGGGCCCCCCAACCGGCGCCGGCGGAGGGCGACAGTGCCGCGGGGAGCTCCGCAGCCGTCCGGGCGGCCGCCGCGGGGCCGGCGTCGGCGGCCAGCAGGTCGGCGGCGTCGAGCTCGAGGAGCAGCCCCGCCGAGAGGAGGCCGTCGAGCACCCGGCCCACCGCCGCGGGGTCCAGTCCGTCGCGAGCGGCGTCGGCCAGGACGGTCCTCCGCGTCCGCCGGCCGTCCAGACCGCGCAGCAGCGTGCGCACGCCGGCATCGCCCGGGCACAACAGGATGCCGTCGGTGGAATCCACCCCACCGATCCGAAGACCGGCGCCGCCCTCGCGCAGCAGTGGCGTGGTGGGGGGCAGCAGGGGATGGGCCGTGTCGGTCACCCCGGCAGCGTGGCAGCGCGACGGCGCACCGCGCCGACGCCGTCCACAGGGCCCGCAGCGGTCCGGAGACGGCGACGGCGGCGCCCCCGAGCGGGGCGCCGC
>JALYMS010000209.1 GCA_030773535.1 Actinomycetota bacterium
AGCCCGAGCGGCCTCCTCCGCCGCGACGCGGGCGGCTTCCTCGGCCGCGGCCCGAGCCGCCTCCGCAGCGATCCGGGCTGCCTCCTCGGCGGCTCGCCGGTCGAGCTCGGCCTGGTCTGCGGCCGCCTGCGCCTGCGCAGCGGCGGTCTGGGCGGCGTCGCGTTCGCTGCGACTGGCCACGAGCTGCTCCAGCGGACGGACGGCCTCTGGAGCGTCCACTCCGGACACCGGCCCCTCCGGGATGCCGAGCTGCGAGGCGATGCTGACCGCCTCGAGGTCGGCCCTCTCGGCCGGAGCGCCGGTACCTGCGCCGGTGAAAACGCCGACCAGCACGGCTCCGGCCGCGGCGGTGCCGAGGTAGAGGGCGGGGCGGCGGCCGGCCACCGGCGGGCGGCGGGACGCTCCCCCGGTACGGCGGGACCTGCGGCTGTGCGGAGAAGGGGTGGCACGACGATGCATGAGGGGCGGGTGCTCCACAACCACGAGGCGCGGCAGACCGTCGGGCGCTGGACGGGCTGCTGCGGGCGGACTACTGGCGAGGCGGCGGGCCCAGGGCCCGGAGGAAGAGAACACCCCGGTACTGCGGTGGTCCCGGCTCGCCCGAGGGCGGCTCGGCGTCGTCCGGTGCGGGCCCCCGACGTCGGGGATCTTCGACCGACCCGGACCGGCCCACCGTAACGGCCGTTACCTGCTCGTGACAACGGGCTGGGGCGGATCGGCCCCGGAGGGCAGGACTCCCGAGCTCAGGGCAGCCGCCAGACCGTCGTCCGCCGGGCGGGCGGGCCCTCGATGTCGGACACCTCGTACTCCGCCACGGACACCAGTCCCTCCCGGGGGACGTAGGGCCGGCCGGGGTCACCCAGGAACACCGCCGCGCCCGCGAGCCAGGCGCGGCCCAGGTAGGGCAGCACGCGTTGGGCCATCTCCCGCTGGTAGCAGACGTCACCGGCCAGGACGACCTCCACCAGGGGGTCCGGGGCTTCCCCGAGGACGTCGCCGACGACGGTGAACGGGCCGACACCGTTCTCCTCTGCGTTCACCGCGACCGCCGCCCTGCTGTACGGGTCGACGTCGCTGGCGATCACCCTCGCCGCGCCGGCGACCGC
Source organism: Actinomycetota bacterium (assembly GCA_030773535.1). Classification (GTDB taxonomy): domain Bacteria; phylum Actinomycetota; class Actinomycetes; order Mycobacteriales; family Geodermatophilaceae; genus Blastococcus_B. The sequence goes on from JALYMS010000209.1 coordinate 1,107, forward strand.
GGCCGCGACGGCGACGAGGCCGCTGCCCGCTCCCAGGTCGAGCACCGTCCGTCCGGCCACGACCTCGGGGTGGTCGAGCACATACCGGGCCAGCGCCTGGCCGCCCGGCCACGCCGCAGCCCAGAACGGCGGGTCGGAGCCCGGATCGACCTGCCCCTGCTCCATCGCCTCCCAGAGGGCGACGACGTCGTCGGCGACCAGCAGGCTCACCTCGGGGACCAGCGACGGCCGCGCGGGCCGCGTGTGCGCGCGGAGGAAGTCCGCCGGGACGTCGGCCACCGGCTCAGCTCGGAGGGACGAGCTCGGCCGACGCCGCCCGGCGGGCGACCAGCTTCCAGTACGAGACGGGCACCAGCCGGACCAGGACGTCGGGCACCGTGGCGCTCCAGCCGATGAGCAGGCGCGGGCGACGCCGCTCGACGGCTGCCATGATCTGCGCCGCCGCCTTCTCCGGGGGCATCCTCAGCAGCTTGACGAACTGCTCGCGCCCCCGCTCGTACTCCTCGATCGAGATCCCGGAGCCCGTGCGCGCGCTCTCCGCGATCCGCGTCCTGACCCCACCCGGGTGGACGACGGTGACTCCGACGCCATCGTCGGCCAGTTCGTGCCGCAGCGCCTCGGAGAAGCCGCGGACGGCGAACTTGCTCGCCGCGTAGGCGGCCTGCCCGGCCGGCGCGAAGATGCCGAAGACGCTGGACACGTTGACCAGGTGCGCGCCCGGATGTGCCTTGAGCACCGGGAGCAGGGCGTGGGTCAGCCGGACGACGGCGCGGAAGTTCACCGCCATCACCCAGTCGAACTCCTCGATGGTCACCTGGTGGAAGCGGCCGCCCAGGGCCACGCCGGCGTTGTTGATCAGGAGCGCGGTCCCGGGGTACTCGGCGGCCAGCATGGCCGCCAGCGCGTCGGTCTGCTGCTCGTCGGCGAGATCGGCGACGTGCGCGGCGACCGCGAGCCCGGGGTGGACGGCCCGCAGCCGGTCGGCGACCTTTGCGAGCCGGTCCTCGTCCCGGTCGACCAGGACCAGGTCGCTGCCGCGCGCGGCGAGCTGGACCGCCAGCGCCTCCCCGATGCCGCTGGCAGCTCCGGTGACCACGGCGGTCCTCCCGGCGAACCGGTAGGGCTCCATCAGGCGGCCGCCTTCCCCGTCGAGGCAGCCGGCTGCCGCCGCTGGAACGTCATGCCCTCGTCCTCGAGCGGACCCCGGCGCATCAGCGCGACGTCGCGGAGGTAGTTCTGGTGCAGCTTCCACGGCTTCCGGGAACCCTGCTTGGGGAGGCTGGCCAGGCTGCGCCGGACGTACCCGGAGGCGAGGTCCAGGAACGGCTCGTCCGCCCCCTCGGGCGGTGCGACCGGCGTCGCCGAGACGTACCCGTGCTGGTCCAGGTGGGCGAGCAGGCGGCAGACGTAGCTGTTGACCAAGTCCGCCTTCAACGTCCACGAGGCGTTCGTGTAGCCGATCACCATGGTGAAGTTGGGCACGCCGGAGATCATCATCCCCTTGTAGGAGACGGTCTCGGAGATGTCGACCGGCGTTCCGTCCACGACCAGCTCCATGCCGCCCATCGGCAGCAGGTTGAGGCCGGTGGCCGTGACGATCACCTCGGCGTCCAGGTTGCCGCCGGACTCCAGCTCGATGCCGTCGGGGGTGAAGCGTGCGATCCGGTCGGTGGCGATGGAGGCCCTGCCCCGGCGCAGTGCCCGGAACAGGTCGCCGTCGGGCACCAGGCACAGCCGCTGGTCCCAGGGGTCGTACGGCGGGTTGAAGTGCGTGTCCACCTCGAAGCCGGCCGGGAGCTGCTTCGCAGTGAGCCGGCGGATGAGCTTCCGGGCCGCTGCCGGACGGCGGCGACTGAACTGGAAGAGCAGCGTGGACAGGAGCACGTTCTTCCACCGGACGACGGGATAGGCGAGCGTCGCGGGCAGCCGCTTGCGCAGCCCGGAGGCCAGCGGGTCCCTGCCGGGCAGGGACAGGACGTAGCTGGGGGTCCGCTGGAGCATGGTGACGTGGGCCGCGTGCTCGGCGAGGCTGGGCACGAGCGTGACCGCGGTCGCGCCGCTGCCGATGACGACGACCCGCTTGCCCGTGACGTCGAGGTCCTCGGGCCAGTGCTGTGGGTGCACCAGCTGTCCCGCGAAGATCTCCTCGCTCTCGAAGTGTGGCCGGTAGCCCTCGTCGTAGCGGTAGTAGCCGGCGCAGACCGACAGCCACGAGCAGGTGAGGTGCACCGTCTCGCCGGTGTCCGTGCGCCGGGCGGTGATCGTCCAGCGGGACTGGTCGGTCGACCACTCGGCGGAGGTCACGCGGTGGTGGAACCAGATCTTGTCCCGGACTCCGTACTCCTCCGCTGTCTCGACGATGTAGCGGCGGATGGCGGCACCGTCGGCGATCGACTGCGGTTCGTTCCACGGCCGGAAGGCGTAGCCCAGGGTGAACATGTCGGAGTCCGACCGGATCCCGGGGTAGCGGAAGAGATCCCAGGTTCCGCCGATGGCGTCGCGCGACTCGAGGATTGCGTACGTCTTCCCCGGCAGCTCCTGCTGGAGGTGGCACGCGGCACCGATGCCGGAGAGTCCGGCACCGACGACGAGGACGTCCACGTGCTCGGGAACGGGGTGCTGAACTGCCAACGCGCACTCCTGAGGCTTGGCCGGCCGGGCGGCGGCGGGATCGGCCCCCCGCGAGCTTCCCAGTGGACCTTGCGGGACCGACCGTATCGACGCTAGGTCGAAGGAGCCAACACGGTGTCGAGCAACGGCCCTCCGCAGGTAGGCTCCCGGCTGTGACGGAGCTCTCGCGCGGCGGCACCGCCCGCGGGCGCCGGCCTCCACGGACCTCGGGGGACGACCGGGAACTCGCCATCCTCACCACGGCCGAACGACTGCTGGCCGAACAGCCGCTCAGCGCCGTGTCGGTCGACGACCTGGCACGGGGCGCGGGCATCTCCCGGCCCACCTTCTACTTCTACTTCGCCGCCAAGGACGACGTCCTGCTGACGCTGCTCGACCAAGTGGTGGCCGAGGCCGACGCGGCGATGACCTGGGTGGAGACCGCTCTGCGACGGGCCTCCACCGGTCCCGACGACGTGCCGCGGGAGCTCTGGCGGCAGGCGATCTCGGCCTATACCGACACGTTCCGCCGCCATCGAGGGCTCACCCTGGCCTGGGCGGAGGCGCGGTCCACCAATGCCGAGGTCCGGGCGATGTGGGCGACGGTGTTCGAGGGCTGGGTGCAGCGGAGCACCGCGGCGATCGAGTCCGAGCGTGCCCAGGGCGCGGCTCCCGCCGGGATCCCGGCACGCGCTCTCGCCGTCGCGCTCAACTCCATGAACGAGCGGGTGGTGTACGCGACGTTGAGCGGCGACGGCCCGGCCGTCGCCGAGGAGGATGTCGTCGACGTGCTGCTGAAGATCTGGCTCAGCGCGATCTACGGCCCGCGAAGCGCCTGAGCCGGCGCGCCGTCGCCGTCAGCTGGGCCGGTCGGCCCCGTCGATCACCCCACCGAGCCCTCGCCCGTGGGCGCCGGTACGGATCACCGTCACCGGGCACGGTGCGTGGTGCACCAGCTGGTCGGTCACCGAGCCGAGCAGCAGTTCGGCGAAACCGCCGCGGCCCCGGGCGCCGAGCACCAGCAGATCCGCGCCCTCGGCGGCACTCATCAGCCCCTGCGCGGGGGACTTGTGCACGACATGGCAGGTGACGCGCAGCGCAGGATCGAGCCGGGCGGCTCTCACGTGCCCGGTCAACTCGTCGTGGACCGCCTTCTCGTAGTCGACGAGCGGTGGCACGTAGCCCGGCTCCCAGGTGCTCGGCTTCGGCGCGGTCATCATGGCCCAGGCGCGGACCACGTGGAGGTCGAGGCCTGCCCGCCGTGCCAGTGCGGCCGCCCAGGCCAGGGCCTCCTGGGAACACCGAGACCCGTCGTGGCCCACGACGATCCCGCCGTCGACCCGCACGACCTCACGAACGTCGTCCATCGTCGTCCTTCCGTCCGAGCTCCGCGACCGCCGCGGCGTTCCGCGAAGCGTGCCACCGGGGCCCCGCGAACGGACCCCTTCGCCGCGCGGCGGCTCAGGAAGCGACAGTCACCCGCGGCCCGGTCTGCGCGGAGTGGTCGGCGACCGTGTTCCCCACCAGAAGGAACCGCTCGGACGGGCCGGCAGAAGCGAGCGCCAGCGCCGCCTCGATCTGCTCGGTCAGCCGGAGCAGCACCGCCCGGGCGTCGTCGCCTCGCCGGCGCAGGTCTTCGGCCTCGGCCCGCAGAGCGGTCAGCTGGTCCCGGGCCCCGGCCGACTCGGCCACCAGCCGGTCCCGCTCCGCCGGGGCGTCGCCGATCAGGTCGGCGGCCTCGGCGCGCGCCCGCTCCAGCAGCCCGGCGGCCTCCGCACGCTCCCGGGAGGCGAGCGCGCGCATCTCGTCGGCGGTGGCGGCGGCCACCTCCTTGATTTGGTGCGCCTTCCGCAGCCGCTCGTCGGCCTCCGCCCGGGCCTCGGCGAGGATCTGGGCGGCCTCCTCCCCGGCGGACTCGACCATCGACGACGCCTCGTCGGCAGCGAGCCGGAGGATGTCGCGGACCCGGTCGGTGACCGGCGAGACGTCCCGGCCCCGACGGCCCTCGGCGAGCAGGCGGCGGGAGATCTCCAGCTCGGCGGCGCACGCGCCGTACCGGGCCCGCAGGTGCTCGGCCTCGCCGCGTGCGACCGCCAGCTCCGACTCCGCCCAGGCGACGTAGTTGTCGACCTGGAGCCGGTCGTAGCCGTGGACCCGCACGGGGAAGACCGGCCCCGTGGTCAGCAGGCTGTCCAGGCCGTTCGGGCGCGCAGGCGCCGCCGGCCCTGTCCTGCCCGGAACCCCGGCCGGATCCGCGCGGTCCGTGGACGGCGAGCCGGGGACGACGTCACCCCCGGCGGCCGCCTGGCTGCCCGGTCGCGTGCTCTCCGTGCGTCGGAACATCGACAATTCCCCCACCCGGCGCACACCGCCGCCGGCATTTCGCAGTCGCCTGTCCGGAAGGCGCTGCTGCAGGCACCGACGATGCCAGACGTCGCGCCGACGGCGTCGCTTCGCGACCAGGCCGTTACCAAGGCGAAGGACCGCCCCGGCGTAGTCGGGCCCACAGTGCGGAGTCGCTCACCGTACGTGCGCCGGACGGCGGACCTCGGTCTGGCACTGCGGGCATAGGCAGCGCTGCTCCGCGGTTGAACGGACCAGAGTAGTTGCAAGCTGAATCAGATGGGGCCATGCGATGCAGTTCGGAATCTTCTCCGTCAGCGACATCACTCCCGACCCGACCACCGGCCGGGCGCCCACCGAGGCGGAGCGCGTCAAGGCGATGGTCGCCATCGCGCTCAAGGCGGAGGAGGTGGGCCTGGACGTCTTCGCCACCGGCGAGCACCACAACCCGCCCTTCATCGCCTCCTCCCCCACCACGATGCTCGGCTACATCGCCGCCCGCACGGACAAGCTCCTCCTGTCGACGTCCACGACGCTGATCACCACCAACGACCCGGTGAAGATCGCCGAGGACTACGCGATGCTGCAGCACCTGGCGGACGGCCGGGTCGACCTGATCATGGGCCGGGGCAACACCGGCCCGGTCTATCCCTGGTTCGGGCAGGACATCCGCACCGGCATCGAACTCGCGGTGGAGAACTACGCCCTGCTGCGCCGGCTCTGGCGCGAGGACGTCGTCGACTGGGAGGGGAAGTTCCGCACGCCCCTGCAGGGCTTCACCTCGACGCCGCGACCGCTGGACGGCGTCCCACCGTTCGTGTGGCACGGATCGATCCGCAGTCCGCAGATCGCCGAGCAGGCCGCGTACTACGGCGACGGCTTCTTCCACAACCACATCTTCTGGCCGCCCGAGCACACCCAGCGGATGGTCGAGTTCTACCGCCGCCGCTTCGAGCACTACGGCCACGGCACCGCCGATCAGGCGATCGTCGGCCTCGGCGGGCAGGTGTTCATGCGCCGGAGGTCGCAGGACGCGGTGGACGAGTTCCGGCCCTACTTCGACAACGCCCCTGTCTACGGCCACGGCCCCTCGCTGGAGGACTTCAGCTCGCAGACCCCGCTGACCGTGGGCAGCCCGCAGCAGGTGATCGAGCGGACCCTCGGCTTCCGCGACTACGTGGGCGACTACCAGCGTCAGCTGTTCCTCATCGACCACGCCGGGCTGCCGCTGAAGACGGTCCTCGAGCAGCTGGATCTCCTCGGTGAGGAGGTCGTGCCGGTACTGCGCAAGGAGTTCGCGGCCCTCAAGCCCGCGCACGTCCCCGACGCGCCCACGCACGCCTCGCTGGTCGCTGCCGCCGGTCAGGTCAAGGAGGAGGTGCCGGTCCGATGAGCACCCGGACGCTCGCCGTCGTCCATGCCGGGCTGAGCAACCCCTCTTCGACCCGGCTGCTGGCCGACCGGCTCACCGCGGCCACCGTCGCGGCGCTGCAGGCCCGCGGTGCCGAGGCCACCGTCGAGGTGGTCGACCTGCGCACGCACGCCCGCGATCTGGCCGACAACCTGGTCACGGGCTTCCCCGACGGGTCGCTCCGGACGGCGGTGGAGACGGTGTCCGGAGCCGACGGGCTGATCGCCGTCACACCCATCTTCTCGGCGTCCTACAGCGGCCTGTTCAAGACGTTCTTCGACGTCCTGGACAAAGACGCGCTGATCGGCAAGCCGGTGTTGATGGGGGCCACTGCCGGCAGCGCCCGGCACTCGCTGGCGCTGGAGCACGCGGTGCGGCCGCTGTTCGCCTACCTGCGGGCGGTGACCGCGCCGACCGGCGTGTTCGCCGCCTCGGAGGACTGGGCGGGCAGCACGGGTGTCGACCGTGCGCTGGCCGGCCGCATCGAGCGGGCCGCCGGGGAGCTGGCCGACCTGGTCACCGGGCTCGGGCGGGCGGGAGACAGCAGAGCCGCCCGGCCGGTCGACCCGTTCGCCGACCCGACGACGTCGTTCGAGCAGCTGCTCCGGGGCAGCTGATCCGGGCCGGCCGACGGCGTCGATCACATTGCGGCTGTTGTTCCGCCATTGGGAGCGCTGCAGCACCCGCAATGCACGGAGAACACCCGCAGAGCGCTGCCGGGAGGGCTCAGCCGGCGGCGTCCGGCGACGGCGGCGCGCTGCCGCCCTGCGCCGCCTCCCCCGTCATGAGGCGCGCGATCTCGGCCCGGTCGGTCGCTGAGGGACGTCCCCACCCGGGTTCGTACCCGTACACCTCGTCGAGCGGGGTCGACGCCGTCCGGCCGGTGAGCACCTCGACTGCGTCGGTCTCGATCAGGCCGGGGTGCTCCACGCCGCACGCCTCGGCCACCTTGAGCAGGTCGCGGCGCAGCGTCCTGATGTAGTTCGCCGCGCGCACCGACTTCAGCGCCGGGTCCAACCCGTGCGCCAGCCACGCGTTCTGCGTCGCCACGCCGGTCGGGCAGGTGTCGGTGTGGCACTTCTGCGCCTGGATGCAGCCGATCGCCAGCATCGGCTCCCGGGCTACGTTCACCAGGTCGACGCCGAGCGCGAAGGCCACCACCGCGTTGTCGGGCAGGCCGAGCTTCCCGCCGCCCCCGAACACCACCTGCTCGTGCAGACCGCGACGGGCGAAGGCCGAGTACACCCGCGCGAAGCCCAGCTGGAAGGGCAGCGAGACCGAGTCGGTGAAGATGAGCGGCGCGGCGCCGGTACCGCCCTCACCGCCGTCGATCGTCACGAAGTCGACGCCACGACCGGTGCGCCCCATCAGGTCGGTCAGCTCGTCCCAGAACCCCAGGTCGCCGACGGCGGACTTGATGCCCACGGGCAGCCCCGTCTCGGTGGCGAGGAGCTCCACCCAGTCGAGCAGGCTGTCGGGATCGTTGAACTCCGCGTGCCGGGACGGGCTCACGCAATCCACGCCCTGCGGGACGCCGCGCGCCTCCGCGATCTCGGTCGAAACCTTCGGGCCGGGGAGCACTCCGCCGAGGCCGGGCTTCGCCCCCTGGCTGAGCTTGATCTCCAGCGCGCGCACCGGCGCCCCGGCCACCAGGTCCTTGAGCCGCTCCAGGTCGAAGCGGCCCCGGTCGTCCCGGCAGCCGAAGTAGGCCGTGCCGATCTGGAACACCAGCTCGCCGCCGTGCCGGTGGTGGATCGAGAGCCCGCCCTCACCCGTGTTCTGCAGGCATCCGGCCAGGCCGGCGCCCCGGTTGAGCGCCTCGACGGCGGCGCCGGAGAGGGAGCCGAAGCTCATCGCGGAGATGTTGACCGCCGATCGCGGGCGGAACGCCGCCGCCCGGCCGCGGGCCGCCCCGAGCACCTTGGCGCAGGGCAGCTCGACCTCGGAGTGGGCGTCGATGTGCGAGGGGGGCACCGCCCGCCCGAACGTCCGGTGCTTGATGACCGAGTAGCCGGCGGTGTACTCGAGGTCGTTGTCGGTGCCGAACCCGAAGTAGTTGTTCTCCCCCTTGGCCGACGCGTAGACCCACCGGCGCTGGT
>JALYMS010000210.1 GCA_030773535.1 Actinomycetota bacterium
TTCACGGCTACCTCGGCGACGTCCCGCCGACCGAGTTCGAGGCGGCGTTCTACGCTGCCGCCGGGAGCGACCAGTCCGTGGCCGATTTCCCATCGCTGGAGCCTCTATGAGAGCCAGGGCGACTCACTCGGACAGCGGAGGCCCGTCGGGATCGGGCTGGGCCAGTACGACGCCTGCGGCCTGGGCGACCTCTCGCGCCTCGTCCACCACCATGCCCACGACGTCGGGCGTGACGACCTCATCGGAGAGCGGGGGGAGCGGCCACGCACGCATGATGCGCCGACCGGCGGTAGAAGCAGAAGGGCTGTCTCGAGTCTCGGACCGGGGCGTGACGCGGTGACTCCGGTGTCACGGACGAAGTGTCGATCGACTGCCAGGCACTCCGGCGAGTCCGAGAACTGCTCTCCTCCTCCACGGCAGCCGGACGACGAAGCGTCGCCTCGACCAGCCCGAGCGAGCATGGGCCCTGGTCAAGCGGCTTCGGGCGGAGGACCATGGGTTCGTGACGGTGTGCCGGACCATCGACTGGGGGGTGTCGACGGCCACGACCGCGTCGAGGTGGTGACCGGCTCGAGCGGCCCCTCTAGGAGCCGCCCGACCGGGTGCCGAACCGGTGATGCTGGATCGAGGAGGTGGCGTCATGCATGACGAGGAAGACACCCTGTACGTCGACATGGCCCAGGACGACACCCGGGCCACGCGGGGTCCTCGGGTGGTGGTCGCGGTCGACGGCTCGGCGGGTTCGACGGCGGCGGTGAGGTTCGCGCTGGAGGACGCGGGACGGCGCGGCGTGCCGGTCGAGGCAGTCATCGCCTACCGGGCGCCGGAGCTGTGGTCGGACTACAACGCGCTCGGTTCGGCCGAGGAGGCGCGACTCCGGCAGACACTGCACAGCGACGCCGAGCAGAAGGCCCGTGCCGTGGTCGACGAGGTGGCAGGCCGGTTCGCCGGGCCGCTGCCGGGCGTCCACATCCATGCCGCGCAGGGAGCGGCGGCGGACGTGCTGATCCGGGAGTCGGAGGGCGCGGACCTGCTCGTCGTGGGCAGTCGTGGGCACGGCGGCTTCCACACCATGCTGCTCGGCTCGACGAGCATCCAGTGTGCGATGCACGCCACCTGCCCCGTCACGGTGGTGCATTCACCTGCGTCGCGCCGGCACCGGCTGCGTCTGCACCGCGAGCGGCGGCAGCAGCAGGACGAGCTACCGGTGGACGCGCTGTCCCAGGCGGGGCCACCGGCCTGATCCCTTCGGTCGTCAGGAAGCGGCGGAGGTCAGCCTCGGCGCAACCATCCCAAACGGCAGCGAGGGGAGCGCGGCGAGCAGCAGCTCGTCCGCCCCGAGGCGTCCCCACACCTGCATCCCGACCGGGCGGCCCGAGGCTCCGAGCCCCGCCGGAACTGCGGCCACGGGCACGCCGGTCAGGCTCGACAGCGTCGACATCGCGGGCGAGCCGGTGCTCGCCAGTCCCCGTGGCGCGGCGGAGGTGGCGCCGGGCAGCACCAGGACGTCGCAGTCGCCGAATCGCTGATCCACCCGCGCGCGCAGATCGGCGCAGGCCTGCTCGGCGGCTCGCCGCCGGCTGCCGCTCGTGTCCGCGCCACGGCGGAGCAGCTCCAGGGTCTCCGCGCTCAGCCGTGCGGCGACCTCGGGGGAGAGCAGCTCGCGGTGGAGGTCGAACAGCTCCGGCGCGAACACCCCGAAGAACGCCTCGAAGGTCTCCGGGGCGAGCAGCTCGGGCAGCTGCACTGGCACCACGGCGTGGCCGGCATCGCGGAGGAGGCCGACGTAGGAGTCGGCCACCGCGCGGACCTCGGGGTCCACAGCGTCGGATCCGGCAAGGTCGACGACCCCGGCGAGGAGAGGGACCCGGCCTGCGGGCACGCGGAAACCGCCGGCGACCGCGGCGACCGCCACCAAGGTCGGGGCATCCCGGGCGAAGAACCCGGGATGGTCGAACGAGAGGCTGATCCTCGTCATCCCCGTGACGTCCACCCGGCCGAAACTCGGCTTGAACCCGTAGACCCCGCAGTAGCTCGCCGGCCGCACCACCGACCCGTTGGTCTGGCTGCCCAGCGCCGCGCGGACCATGCCTGCGGCCACCGCGGCGGCCGACCCGCTGGAGGATCCGCCGGGTGTGCAGGCCAGGTCGTGCGGATTGCGGGTCGTGGTCGGGGAGTACCAGCACAGCTCGGTCGACTTCGTCATCCCGACCGCGACCGCACCCGCGTCGCGGAGGGCCCGCACGACGGGGGCGTCGGCATCGGGCGTCGCCCGGGGGAGCAGGT